>NZ_JBFULD010000097.1:0-12623 GCF_056400505.1 Terrabacter sp. P5_B1 | reverse complement strand
CGGCGATGCCGACGATCTCGAGCGGCGCGCCGACACGCGCGGCCATGTCGTCCGCGTGCTCGGTGAGCAGGCGCGCGACGGCTCCGCCCACGACGCCCGCCCCGAGCAGGGCGACGCGCAACGGCTGGGTGTCACTCACGGCGCTGTCCACGGCGGCAATCCTGCCGCCTGTCCGGGTGCTGGACGGTCATTGTTTCGCGATCCGGACATCCGTGGCGCAGGATCTCCAGAGGCATCAGACGTCGAGGGCGAGCAGGTCGTCGACGGTCTCGCGCCGGACGATGACTCGCCCGACCCCGTCCCGGACCGCGACGACCGGTGGCCGCGGCGTGTGGTTGTACTGGCTCGACAGGGAACGGCAGTAGGCGCCCGTGCCCGGGACGGCGACGAGGTCGCCCGCACCGACGTCGCCGGGGAGGAACTCGTCCTTGACCACGATGTCGCCGCTCTCGCAGTGCTTGCCCACGACACGGGCGAGCACCGGGTCCGCGGCAGACGCCCGGCTCGCGAGCGTGCACGAGTAGTTGGCGTCGTACAGGGCGGTGCGGACGTTGTCGCTCATGCCGCCGTCGACGGAGACGTAGAGGCGCGAGGCGCCGCCGTCGAGCTCGACCGGCTTGACGGTGCCCACCTCGTAGAGGGTGAACGTGCTGGGACCCGCGATGGCCCGGCCGGGCTCGATGGAGATGCGGGGCACGGCCACCGCGTCGGCGCGGCACTCGCGCTCGATGATCTCGGCCATGCCTGCGGCGAGGTTCTTCGGCGGCATCGGGTCGTGCTCGGTGGTGTAGGCGATGCCGAAGCCGCCCCCGAGGTCGAGCTCGGGGAGCTCGACGCCCAGCTCACGGGCGATCTGCGTGTGGAGGCCGACGATGCGCCGGGCCGCGACCTCGAAGCCGGCGGTGTCGAAGATCTGCGACCCGATGTGGCTGTGCAGGCCGAGCAGGCGCAGCGTCTCGGGCTTGGCGAGGATCCGGCGCGCGGCCTCGAAGGCGTGCCCGCCGGACAGCGACAGCCCGAACTTCTGGTCCTCGTGGGCCGTCGCGATGAACTCGTGCGTGTGGGCCTCGACGCCCACGGTGACGCGGACGAGGACCGGCGCGACGACGCCGAGCTCGGCGGCGACCGAGGCGACGCGCTCGATCTCGTCGAAGGAGTCGACGACGATCCGGCTCACGCCGTAGTCGAGGGCGTCGCGGATCTCGGCGACGCTCTTGTTGTTGCCGTGCAGGCCGATCCGGTCGCCGGGGACGCCGGCGCGCTTGGCCACGGCGAGCTCGCCGCCGGTGCACACGTCGAGGTGCAGGCCCTCGTCGTGGACCCACCGGGCGACCTCGGTGCAGAGGAAGGCCTTCCCCGCATAGAAGACGTCGGCGCCACCCGACAGGCTGTCGAACACCTCGGCATAGGTCTGCTTGAACTCCCTTGCGCGCGAACGGAAGTCGTCCTCATCGATGACGTATGCCGGTGTGCCGAACTCGCGCGCCAGCTCGGTGACGCTGACCCCACCGACCGTGAGGACGCCGTCGCTCCCCCGCCCCACGGACGACGCCCAGAGAGCGGGGACGAGGGTGTTGACGTCGACCGGCGTCCGGAGCCACGCGGGGCCGCGATAGCCCTCAGCGTGCAGCGCTCCTGCTTCGTGTGCGCGCATGGCTACATCCTCTCCGGGGCCGCCGCACCGAGACGCGACAGTCCATTGCGCAAGACGATTCGGACGGCATCGGCGAGCAGGAGCCGAGCACCGTGGATCGGCGCGGGGTGGGCCCCCGGCGCGAGCGGTCGCACCGGGTGGTCCCAGGCGTCGGCGAGCGCGGCGAGGTCGGTCACGGCGCGACGTTGCTGGGCCTCGTCGCCGACATGCCGCTCCAGTCGTTGAGGGAGATCGGCGAGGGCAACGAGGAGCTGCCGCTCGCCGACCTGGGTCAGCTCGGCGAGGCGCGCCGACGGGCGGCGATCCACCCCTGCGGCCTCGGCGTTGCGGATGATCCGGCACAAGCGGGCGTGCGCGAGCTGGGCCCGATGGACGGGGTCGTGCGCGGGGCGGCTGCCGGGGGCCTCGACGATCTCGTGGTGCTGCGCCCCGTCGGCCAGGGCGTAATGGGCCTGGTCCTCGATCACGCGGGGGACGATCTCGGAGCGGGCCGAGTCCTCCAGGGTGAGGGCGATGAGGCCGCTCGGCGCGACCTCGACGGCCGCGACCGGCTTCTGGAGCGTCAGCCCCTGGGCCAGGACGCGGGCGAGGTCGCGGGGCCCGAGGTCCAGCCGGGGAGCCCAGCGCTGCGCCACCGGTGTCACCCAGTCGGCGACCACGCCGGCGGCCCGGGTCTCGGCGGGTCGGAAGACCGGCCCCGCGGGGGGGCCCGCCTCCGCCTCGTCGGGCAGGTCGCCGGTGCGGGCCGCCTGCGCCGCAACCTCCTCGAGAAGGGCGCGCAGCTGGTCCGGCGTCATGCGGTGAGTCTACGAGGGGACCGGGGGCATTCCGCGTTCGCGGTCCGGTCCTGCTAATCTCACCGAGCRCACGAAAGTGCGAGCCGCCCCCGTAGCTCAGGGGATAGAGCACCGCCCTCCGGAGGCGGGAGCGCAGGTTCGAATCCTGCCGGGGGCACTGTGACGCCGAGGGGCGGTCCGCCAGCGTGAGAGCGCCGGCCGACCGCCCCTCGGCGTCTCCCCCCGGTCACCACCCTCCCCTCGTGCCACGATGAGGTCGTGCTGATCTCCAAGCCCGTCGCCGAGGCCATCCGCGCCGGCACGGTCACGCAGGCCTTTCGCCGCTGGGACGCCCCGCGGGTCAAGGTCGGCGGCCTGCAGCTGACCCCTGCCGGCCTCGTCCGGTTCGACGGCGTCAGTCGGGTCCGGGACCCCGACCGCCTCACGGAACGGGACGCGAGAACGGCCGGCCTCAAGGACCTCGCCACGCTCCAGAAGTTCCTGACGCCGAGGGAGCGCAAGCCCTCGGCCCGCGGCGGCCGGGGCGGGGACACGGTCTATCGCATCCGGCTCAGCTGGGCCGGTGAGGACCCGCGGATCGCCTTGCGCGACAGCCTGCCCGACGACGAGAGCATGAGCGACATCACCACCCGGCTCGGGCGGCTGGATGCCCGACCCACAGGGCCGTGGACGCGCGAGATCCTCGAGTGGATAAGGGACAACCCTCGGGTCGTGTCGAAAGAGCTCGCGTCCCTGCGCGGCGTCGAGCTGCTCCCGATGAAGGTCGACATCCGCAAGCTCAAGGCCCTGGGCCTGACCATCAGCCACGACATCGGCTACGAGCTCTCGCCACGCGGCACGGCATACCTCGACTGGCTCGCGCGCGAGGACGGCTGACGAGCGGGACCTGACCCTCGGGGGACGCCCGGTCAGCGCTGGGTCGTGTCGGTGACCTCGCCGACGAGCTCCTCGAGGACGTCCTCGAGGAAGACGACGCCCGTCACGGCCGCATCACCGTCGATGACGCGGGCGAGGTGCGCGCCCGTCAGCTGCATGGTCGCGAGCACGTCCTCGACGTCGTCGTCCTCGCGCACGGTGGCGAGCCGACGCACGCGCTTGGGCGGGATGGGCTGCTCGTGCCGCTCGTCGTCGGCGTAGAGGATGTCCTTGAGGTGGAGGTAGCCGGCGATCTCGCCCGCGGCGTCGCGGACCGGGTAGCGCGAGAAGCCCTGCTTCGCGACGAGGTGCTCGATGTCGGCGGGAGTCGCCCCGAGCTCGACCGTCGTCAGTGACCGCACGTCGACCGCGACCTCGCGAGCCCGCTTGTCGGAGAACTCGAGCGTCTTGGCGACCAGGCCGTGCCGCTCCTCCTCGATGAGCCCCTCGCGTCTCGACTCGCCGACGATGTGGGCCACCTCCTCGACCGTGAACGCCGAGGTGATCTCGTCCTTGGGCTCGACCCGGAAGAGGCGCACGAGGGCCTTCGCGACCCCCTCCATCGCCCGGATGATCGGGCGCAGGGCGCTGGCGATGACGAAGAGCGACGGCACGAGCACGAGGGCCGCACGGTCGGGTCCGGCGATGGCGAGGTTCTTGGGGATCATCTCGCCGACGACGACGTGCAGGTAGGACACGACGAGCAGGGCCAGGGCGAGGGCCACGCCGCTCGCCCACGCGTCGGACAGCCCCCACTGGTTGAAGATCGGCTCGAACAGGTGGTGCAGGGCGGCCTCGGCGAGCGCGCCGAGTCCGACCGAGCACACCGTGATGCCGAGCTGCGCGGTCGCGAGCATCGACCCGAGGCGCTCGAGCGCGAGCAGGCACGACTGCGCACGCTTGCTCCCGGCGTCGGCGAGCGGCTCCAGCGTCGAGCGCCGCACCGCCATGGCCGCGAACTCCGCGCCGACGAAGAAGGCGTTGCCGAGGAGGAGGAACACCGAGACGACGTAGACCCAGGGGCCGCTCACGACGGGTCCCCCGATCCCCCGGCGGACGGCGTACGCCCGCGGGGTCTCGCGGGCTCGCTCTCGGCGGGGTCGGTGTCGCTGGCGCCGCTGTGCCCGCTGCCGTCCTGCGGCACGGACTCGGGGTCCGGCACGAAGCGGAGACGGTCGACCCGGCGACCCTCCATGCCGACGACGTTGATGCGCCAGCCGGGCACCCGCACGACGTCGCCGACGACCGGCACCCGACCGAGGCTCGTCATGACGAAGCCGCCCATCGTCTCGTAGGTCGACCCGTCCGGAACCTCCGCGTCGAAGGCGTCGCGCACCTCGTCGGGGCGCCAGAGCCCGGGAACCGTCCACGAGCCGTCGATGAGCTCGCGGCCTCCCTGACGGCTGCGGTCGTGCTCGTCGGAGACCTCGCCGACGATCTCCTCGACGACGTCCTCGAGGGTGACGATGCCCGACGTGCCGCCGTACTCGTCCACGACGACGGCCATCTGGAAGCCCCCCTCACGCAGCTGGCGCAGCAGCGGGTCGAGGCGGATCGTCTCGGGCACGACGAGGCGGTCGGACATGAGCGCGGAGACCGGCACGTCCTTGCGCCGCTCGTGCGGCACGGCCATCGCCTTCTTGACGTGGACGACACCGTCGATGTCGTCCCAGTCCTCGCCGAGCACCGGGAATCGCGAGTGGCCGGTGCGCCGTGACAGTCGCAGCACGTCGTCGGCGGTCTCGTCGCGGTGGATGCCCGTGCAGCGCACGCGCGGCGTCATGACGTCGTCGGCCGTGCGCTCACCGAAGCCGAGCGAGCGGGTCAGCATGCGTGCGGTCGTGATGTCGAGGGTGCCCGCCTCGGCCGAGCGCTGGACGAGGCTCGCGAGCTCCTGCGGCGTGCGCGCCCCCGACAGCTCCTCCTGCGGCTCGATGCCCAGCCCGCGCAGGAAGGCGTTGGCCGAGCCGTTGAGCACGATGATGAGCGGCTTGGCGATCACGGCGAAGACTCGGACGGGCAGCGCCACGACCTTCGCCGTCGGGAGCGGCGCGGAGATGCCGAGGAACTGCGGGAGCAGCTCACCGAAGATCATCGAGAAGACCGTCGCGAGCAGCAGCGCCAGAGAGCTCGACACCGCCTCGACCGCTCCGGCGGGTAGCCCGAGCCCGGCCAGCGGACCCGACACGAGCGCCCCGATGGACGGCTGCGCGAGGTAGCCGACGACGAGGGTCGTGATCGTGATGCCGACCTGGGCCGCCGAGAGCTGGGTCGAGAGCTGCTTGAGCGACTGGAGCACGACCCGGGCGCGGGAGTCGCCCTCGTCGATGGCCCGCTGGACCGTGGGTCGGTCGAGGGCCACTAGGGAGAACTCGGCTGCGACGAAGAGCGCGGTGCCGGCGGTGAGCAGCACGGCGCCGAGGACGAGGAGCCACTCGGTCACCGGAGAACCGCCCGTCCAGCCGGGACCTGGTCGCGAAGGGAGGTCATGGTGCGCCCCACTATATGGAGCGCGGACGAGGGCCGGCGGCCCGGACCGCTCGGGCCCGCCTACGCAGGGACGAGGTATGCGGTGTGGTTGAGTTGGGCCCATCACGGCGGGGGCCCGCGGCGCTCGCGCAGACCGACGACGGAGGGAGCAGGCTGGTGCACGGACGACCGGAGTTCACCGGGCGCATCGCGGTGCGCGGTCTGACCAAGCGGTTCGGTTCCTTCACCGCCGTCGACCACCTCGACTTCGAGGTCGAGCCTGGACGGATCACCGGGTTCCTCGGCCCCAACGGCAGCGGCAAGACGACGACCCTGCGCATGCTGCTCGGTCTCGTGCGTGCCACGGACGGCACGGCGACCATCGACGGCCACCGCTACGCCGAGATCCCCAACCCGCTCACCGTCGTCGGGTCCGCCCTCGAGGCGACGAACTTCCACCCGGGACGCACCGGACGCAACCACCTGCGCGTCCAGGCCGCTGTGGCCGGGGTGCCGGACTCGCGCGTCGACGAGCTGCTCGACCTCGTCGGCATCCCCGCGGCCGCACGCCAGCGGGCGGGCGGCTACTCGATGGGCATGCGCCAGCGGCTGGGCCTCGCCGGCGCCCTCCTCGGCGACCCTCGCGTCATCATCCTCGACGAGCCGGCCAACGGCCTCGACCCGGAGGGCATCCGCTGGCTGCGCGGCTTCCTGCGCCACCTCGCCGACGAGGGCCGGACGCTGCTCATCTCCAGCCACATGCTGTCCGAGGTCGAGCAGACGGTTGACGACGTCGTCATCATCGCCAACGGTCGACGGGTCGCCCAGGGCACCGTCGCAGAGCTGCGCGGCGAGCCCACGGCCTACGTCCGCACGTCGGACCCGGACCGGCTCTCGCAGGCCCTGCGTGCCCGCGGGCTCACCGTGACCCCGAGCGGGCGGGGCCTGCGGGTCACGACCGAGGACCTCGCCGTCGTCGGTGACGTGGCCCACGCCAGCGACGTCGCGATCCACGAGCTGCGCACCGAGCAGACGCACCTCGAGGAGCTCTTCTTCAACCTCACCGAGAGCGAGGAGCACCGCAACCGCAACCTCGACGCCCGCCCGTCGGGCCGCGTCCCTGCGGACCTGCCGCCGCCGAGCGGGCCGCCCATCGACCCCGCCCTGCTCGCCGAGCCCACCCCGCCGGCCGGCGCTCCCGAGCGCGAAGGAGACCTCCGATGACCGCGGCGGTGCGAGCCGAGCTCCGCAAGCTCTTCACCACGCGCCTCTGGTGGGGCATGGCCATCGCCGTGCTGCTCAGCGGTGCGGCGTTCGCCGTCCTCTTCGCGTTCGTCTTCACGAGCGACGTAGTGCAGGGGCCGCAGGCCGCGGCCGCGCCGCGCACCGACGCGGCCATCGCCAAGGCGGTCTTCACCGGTGGCCTGCAGGTCGGCTACCTGCTGACGCTGTCCATCGGCGTGCTCACGATCGGCTCGGAGTACCGGCACCAGACGATCACGGCGACCTTCCTCGCGATCCCGCGGCGGGGTCGCGTCATGGCCGCCAAGGTCATCTCGCTCCTCGCCATCGGCGTGCTCTACGGCCTGCTCTCCCTCGCCGGCGCCGTCGGCGCGGGCACCCTCGTGCTGACCTCGAAGGGCATCGCGCCGTTCGCCGACACCACGATCTGGCGCACGCTCGCCCTCTCGCTGCTCGTCCTCGGGCTCTGGGCGCTCATCGGCCTCGGGGCCGGCATCCTCATTCCCAACCAGGTGGCGGCACTGCTCATCTCGGTCGCGGTGGCGTGGATCGTCGAACCGGTGCTCGGCCTCGTCCTCGCCCTGACCGACTGGGGCAAGAGCGTCTCGCCCTACCTGCCGAGCCGTGCCACGAGCGCCATGCTCGAGTCCTCCAGCGGTGGCCTCAACGGACAGCCGGTCGACCAGCTGTCCTGGTGGGCCGGCGCCCTCGTGCTCATGGGGTATGCCGCCGTGATGGCCGGTCTCGGGACGTGGCGGACGATGCGCTCCGACATCACCTGACCCGGGGCCGGGCGACGTGACCAATGCCTCGTCGAGCCGCGCGTTTCGACATCCGTGCCGCCGTCCGGTATCGCGACGCTCGGGGCTAGGCTTGACCCCTGTATAGGCAACGACGCACCCGAGCCAAACGAAAGAGGCGCATTCGCCGTGTCCGATCAGTCCACGTCCGGTGACCCGATTGCAGCATTCGGGCCGAACGAATGGCTCGTCGACGAGCTCTACCAGCAGTTCCTGACCGACAAGACGTCGGTCGACAAGGCGTGGTGGGGGTTCTTCCAGGACTACCGGCCGGGCGAGGCCGACGCGAGCGCGGCGCCGAGCCGCACGGCGACCGCGACGGCGACGCGGGCGGGGAACACCGGCGCCCCTGGCGGCACCGACGCGGGGAACGGCACGCCCAACGGTTCGTCTGCGGCCACTCGCACCAGCGCCACCGCGGCGAAGGCACCCGAGGCCAAGGCCGCCCCCGCCGTGAAAGCCGCCGAGGCGAAGACCGCCTCCGCGCCCAAGGCACCCGAGTCGAAGGCCGAACCCAAGGCCGAACCCAAGGGCGAGGCCACGGCCGAGACCCCGAAGCCGCGCGACATCCCCGCCGTCAAGGGCACCGGCCCGGTCAGCGAGGACATCGTGACCCCCCTGCGCGGAGCGCCCTCACGGGTCGTGGCCAACATGGAGGTCTCGCTCACCGTGCCGACGGCGACGAGCGTGCGCGCCGTCCCGGCCAAGCTGCTCATCGACAACCGCGTCGTCATCAACAACCACCTGGCCCGCTCGCGTGGCGGCAAGGTCAGCTTCACCCACCTCATCGGCTACGCCATGGTCAAGGCCCTGGCCCTCATGCCGGAGATGAACAACGGCTTCACCGAGAAGGACGGCAAGCCCGCCCTCGTCCGGCCGGCCCACGTCAACTTCGGCCTCGCCATCGACCTTCAGAAGGACGACGGCAGCCGCACCCTCGTCGTGCCCTCGATCAAGTCGGCCGAGGAGATGGACTTCGTCCACTTCTGGACCGCCTACGAGGACATCGTGCGCAAGGCCCGCGCCAACAAGCTCACCGTCGAGGACTTCCAGGGCACGACGATCTCGCTGACCAACCCCGGCGGCATCGGCACGGTCCACTCGGTCCCCCGCCTCATGAAGGGCCAGGGCGCCATCATCGGCGTCGGTGCCCTCGACTACCCCGCCGAATGGCAGGGCGCGAGCAACGAGACGCTCAACAAGAACGCCGTGAGCAAGATCCTCACGCTCACCTCGACCTACGACCACCGGATCATCCAGGGCGCCCAGAGCGGTGACTTCCTGCGGATCATCCACCAGCTGCTCCTCGGCGACAACCGCTTCTACGACGAGATCTTCGAGTCGCTGCGCATCCCGTACGAGCCGGTCCGCTGGATCCAGGACATCGACTCCTCGCACGACGACGACATCAACAAGGTGGCCCGCGTCCAGGAGCTCATCCACGCCTACCGCGTCCGCGGCCACCTCATGGCCGACACGGACCCGCTGGAGTACAAGCAGCGCCGCCACCACGACCTCGACGTGACGACCCACGGCCTGACCCTGTGGGACCTCGACCGGACCTTCGCCACGGGCGGCTTCGGCGGCTACCCGTTCCTCAAGCTGCGCAAGATCCTCGGCATCCTGCGCGACTCGTACTGCCGCACCGTCGGCATCGAGTACATGCACATCCAGGACCCCGAGCAGCGCAAGTGGATCCAGAACAAGGTCGAGCGGCCCTACGAGAAGGCCAACCGCGACGAGCAGATGCGGATCATGCGCCGCCTCAACGCCGCCGAGGCCTTCGAGACGTTCCTCCAGACCAAGTTCGTCGGGCAGAAGCGCTTCTCGCTCGAGGGCGGCGAGTCCGTCATCGCGCTCCTCGACCGCATCCTGTGCCGCGCCGCGAGCGAGAACCTCGACGAGGTCTGCATCGGCATGCCGCACCGTGGCCGCCTCAACGTCCTGGCCAACATCGCCGGCAAGTCCTACGGCCAGATCTTCCGTGAGTTCGAGGGCACCCAGGACCCCAAGTCGGTTCAGGGCTCCGGCGACGTGAAGTACCACCTCGGCACCGAGGGCGAGTTCGTCTCCGAGGACGGCAGCAAGACGAAGGTCTACCTCGCCGCCAACCCCTCCCACCTCGAGGCCGTCAACCCCGTGCTCGAGGGCATCGTCCGCGCCAAGCAGGACCGGCTCAACCTCGCCGGCGAGTCGTTCACCGTGCTGCCCGTGCTCATGCACGGCGACGCCGCCTTCGCGGGTCAGGGAGTCGTGGCCGAGACGCTCAACCTCTCCCAGCTTCGCGGCTACCGCACGGGCGGCACCATCCACGTCGTCATCAACAACCAGGTCGGCTTCACGACGYCCCCGAGCAGCTCGCGCTCCTCGGTGTACTCGACCGACGTCGCGCGGATGATCCAGGCGCCGATCTTCCACGTCAACGGCGACGACCCCGAGGCCTGCGTGCGCGTGGCCGAGCTGGCCTACGAGTTCCGCCAGGAGTTCAACAAGGACGTCGTCATCGACATGGTGTGCTACCGCCGCCGGGGTCACAACGAGGGCGACGACCCGTCGATGACGCAGCCGCTGATGTACAACCTCATCGAGGCCAAGCGCTCCGTCCGCAAGCTCTACACCGAGTCGCTCATAGGCCGCGGCGACATCAGCGTCGAGGACGCCGAAGCAGCGCTGCGGGACTACCAGCAGCAGCTCGAGCGGGTCTTCGTCGAGACGCGCGAGGCCAAGAAGGCGCAGGCCGCCGCCTCGGCCCCGGCCGGTGACCGTGACTCGGACGCCCCGGACAACGCCGGTCTCGAGCGCCCGACCGCGCAGGTCCAGGACGATGTCGCGCCGGTGCGTTCGGCCACCGAGACGGGAGTCCCGGCCAGCGAGATCGTGCACATCGGTGACACCTTCGTGAGCCCGCCTGAGGGCTTCACGATCCACCCGAAGCTCAAGCAGCTCATGGACAAGCGCGCCCAGATGGTCCACGAGGGCGGCATCGACTGGCCGATGGCCGAGCTGCTCGCCTTCGGCACGCTGCTCAAGGAGGGCACCCCGATCCGGCTCGCCGGTCAGGACAGCCGCCGCGGCACGTTCGTCCAGCGCCACGCGGTGCTCATCGACAAGGACAACGCCGAGGAGTGGACGCCGCTGCTCTACCTCGGCGAGGGCCAGGCCCGCTTCTGGGTCTATGACTCGCTCCTGTCGGAGTACGCCGCGATGGGCTTCGAGTACGGCTACTCCGTCGAGCGCCCTGACGCGCTCGTGCTGTGGGAGGCCCAGTTCGGCGACTTCGGCAACGGCGCCCAGACGATCGTCGACGAGTTCATCTCCAGCTCCGAGCAGAAGTGGGGCCAGCGCAGCTCGGTCGTGCTGCTCCTGCCGCACGGCTACGAGGGGCAGGGGCCCGACCACAGCTCGGCGCGCATCGAGCGCTACCTGCAGCTGTGCGCGGAGAACAACATGACGGTCGCCTACCCGTCGACCGCGGCGAGCTACTTCCACCTGCTGCGCCGCCAGGCCTACGCCCGTCCGCGCACGCCGCTCGTCGTCTTCACCCCGAAGTCGATGCTGCGCAGCAAGGCGGCGGCCAGCCCGGTCGAGGCCTTCACGCAGGGCGGCTTCCAGCCGGTCCTCGCCGACCACGAGGGCGTCACGAAGGACGTCACGCGGGTGCTCTTCGCGAGCGGGAAGATCGTGCACGAGCTCGACGCCGAGCGGGAGAAGCGCGGCGACACCTCGACGGCCGTCATCCGCGTCGAGCAGCTCTACCCGATCCCCGAGCGGGAGATCGTCGACGCGGCCGCGAAGTACCCCGGCGCCGAGCTGGTCTGGGTCCAGGACGAGCCCCGCAACCAGGGCGCGTGGCCGCTCATGGCCCAGTGGCTCCACGAGGACCTCTGTGACCTCGGCGAGACCCGACCGTGGCGCGTCGTGGCCCGCAAGGCGGCGGCATCGCCTGCCACGGGCTCCTCGAAGAAGCACGCCGTCGAGCAGGCCGAGCTGATGGAGCGCGCCTTCGGCCGCTGAGCCCGCGAGACCACAGCGAGGGACCCCGCCACGTCGGCGGGGTCCTTCGCTCCGTTTGGCGGGTGTCGGCATACGCCCCCGAGGGTCTCCGTGCGCAGATCGGGCCGACGTCCTCGGCCCGCCTGCGCAAGCCCCGAGCCTGCACGCGATAACCTCCCAAGGTGTACTTCACCGACAGGGGCATCGAGGAGCTGGCGACCCGGCGCGGCGAGGAGCAGGTCACCATCGAGTGGCTCGCCGAGCAGCTGCGCACGTTCGTCGACCTCAACCCCGAGTTCGAGGTGCCGGTCGAGCGACTCGCGACGTGGCTCGCCCGACTGGACGACGACGAGGACTGAGCACGTGAGCGACCGCAGCGACCGAGGCGACACCGCCGAGCCGGACACCGACGCGCCGAGGGAGCCCTACGGCGTGGGTCCGGCCTACCCGTCGTCCCACACCCGGTTCACCACCGACAACGCTGCACGGTATGCCGGCGCGCCGGCTCCCGAGCCCGCGACGCCCGGTGCGCCTGCCGCTCCCCCGCAGGCCCCGGCGTCCGCGTCCGCGACGGACGACCCCTACTACACGCCCAGTGCCGAGTTCACGGTCGCCGAGGGCGTCCGCGACGTCGGGATGGTCTTCATCGGCGCCTCGTTGACGGCCGGCTACGGCGACCCCAAGGGCCTGGGCTGGGTGGGGCGTGTGGTCGCCCGCACGCAGCACCCCGACCTCGACCTCACGGCCTACAAC
>NZ_JBFULD010000096.1:0-12645 GCF_056400505.1 Terrabacter sp. P5_B1 | reverse complement strand
GGACGACGACCACGGCGGGCTGCGCCGCTGAGCCGCGCGACGACTCCAGCCAGTCCACGAGCCAGTGGCCCACCGCCGAGCGGTTCCGCAGCGAGGCGGCCACGACCTCGGCGCCGGCCTCGGCCAGGACGGCACTGATGGTCGAGCCGTTCGGTGACGGCAGCACGAGGTCCCCGATGGCACCCGCCGCGCGGATCGAGCCCGGTGACAGGCTGACCCCGCCAGTGTCCCGGGTCTCCGAGCGCGGCTCGGCGAGCGTCGCCCCCAGTGCCTTGGCGAACGCCTGCGCCGAGGCGTCCCGCCAGCGGTAGGGGTACACCCGGGTGCCCGCGTCGACGGCCACGGAGACGCACGTCGTGAAGCTGAGGACGTCGACGACGACCGCGCAGACGGGCGAGCCGGCGGCGACGGCATACGTCGTCAGGGCCTCCGCCGCCATGGGTCCCCAGTCGAGGCGGACGAGGTGACGGTCCTGCGAGTGCCAGGGCTCCATGGCCTCCAACCTAGGGCGGCTCAGCCGCCGACGGTGGTGCTCACGGACGCCCCGACGGGGTCGACGGGGTCGACGGGGTCGCCGGGGTCGACGGGGTCGACGGGACGGACCGTGTCGTCGACGGATGGGGTGCTCCGAGGCGCAGGTCGCCGGCCTGGTGCAGGGTGACGAAACCGCCGACGACGAGCAGCGCGGACACCGTGAGGGTCGCGATCGCGGCGCGCCGCGATCCGATCACCTCGAGATCGGTGAGCTGTCCCATCTGCGCCTTTCGTCGACCGGGCGTGCCGTACGTTACGCGCCCGCGGGCCCTCCTGGACGTTCCGGAGGTCACTGCATCACCGCACGATGGTGCGGGCCGCCCGGGCGCCGCCTTCTCCGCGGCCCGGGTGCCCCGGTCAGGCGCCGCAGACGCCTCCGCAGCCGCCGGCGCCGCAGCCGCCACCGCAGCCACCGCCGGCGGTGACCGGCTCGGGCACCTCGTGCCGGGTGGCCCACGCGGTCTCGAGGGCCTCCGCGAACACCTCGACCGGCTGGGCGCCGGAGACGCCGTACTTGCGGTCGAGGACGAAGAAGGGCACCGACTCGATGCCGAGCATCTTGGCCGTCGCCTCGTCGCTGCGGACGTGGTTGCCGTAGTCGTCCGACTCGAGCATCGCGCGCACGACGCCCTCGTCGAGGCCGATCTCGGCGGCGAGACGCACGARCACGTCGCGGTCACCGACCGCGAGGCCGTCGGTGAAGTAGGCGCGCATGAGCCGCTCGTGGGCAGTGTCGGCGAGGCCCTGCTCCGCCGCGAGATGGACGACGCGGTGCGCGTCGAAGGTGTTGCCGTAGCGGGCCTGCTCCCAGTTGAACTCGAGGCCGAGCTCGGCCGCAGCCTGGGCCATGGACCGGTGCTGCGCGACGGCCTGCTCCCGCGTCGTGCCGTACTTGGCGGCGATGAGGTCGACGAGGGGGAGCTCCGACACCGGCGCGGCGCTGCGGTCGAGCTCGAAGCTGTGCCACGTCACCTCGACCTCGTCGGCGTGCTCGAACTGCGCCACGGCAGCCTCGAGGCGACGCTTGCCGAGGTAGCAGAAGGGGCACACGATGTCGGACCAGATGTCGATCTTCACGGTCGTGCAACCTACGGGGCCGCGCCCGTGTTCCCCGCATCGAGCGAGGCGTCCGTCACCCTCCGGTGAGAGGGCGTATGCCGCTCAGCTCGCTCCGGCGACCCGGTGCAGGATCGCCGTGGCGGACTCCGCGTCGCGGGTCTCGGGCAGCCAGTGTCCGGCGTCGAGCTCGACGAACGCATAGTCGGCGCCGACGTGCTCCCGGGTGAGCTCGGCGGCGGTGCGGCCGAGGAACGGGTCGTCCGAGCCCCAGACGTAGGTGGTCGGCACCTCGACGCGGTGTGCCCCGACACCCGAGTGCCGGGCCGCCCGGTACCAGTTGACCGGCCCGGTGAGGGCGTCGGCGTGGGCCAGCCGGGCGGCATACCTCCTCCGGTCCTCTGTGGGCAGCCCGCTGCGGGTCAGGAGGGAGTGGAAGGTGGCGGCCACGGCGTGCTCGGGGACCCACGGCACCTGGAAGGCGGCCATGTACCAGGACCTCCGCTTCTGGTCGATGCCGGTCTTCCAGGCCCGCGACATGGCCGCCGGGTGAGGGGTCGACAGGACCGTCAGGGACGCGATGCGCGCCGGATGGTTGCCCGCGACGAGCCAGGCGAGGGCGCCGCCCCAGTCGTGCCCGACGAGGTGGACCCGCTCGCGCCCGGACGCGTCGATGAGCGCGACGACGTCGGCGACGAGCTCGTCGAGGCGGTAGGCGTCACGGTCGGACGGTCGCGCCCCAGGGGAGTAGCCGCGCTGGTCGGGGGCGAGGGTGCGCAGCCCGGCCTCGTGCAGCCGGGCGGCGATCCGGTCCCAGCTCGTCCGGTCGGTGGGAAAGCCGTGGAGAAGCACGACGACATCGCCGCCCAGCGGCCCCTCGTCGGTCACGTCGAAGCGCAGCCCGTCCCGGCTGAAGGTCGTCACGCGTGCGTCGAGCGATGCCATGACCCCATCCTGCCCGGCAGGCCGGCGCGCGTCCGGTCAGGGACGTCCCGTAAGTGGTCATCCCGAGGCGTGACGGCACGGGAGCGACTTACTGTTGGAGTCATGCCCGAGGTTTCCGACCAGCGCATCCGGCCCGGTGTCGGGCGGCCCTGGTGGCACCTGTCGCGCACCGGGCTGCTCTTCGGCGCCGCCTACTTCCTCACCTCGACGGCCCCGAGCCTGCTGCCGAGGACGTGGTACTACCAGGGCCTCATCAGCGGACTGTGCGCCGCCGTCGGCTACGGGCTCGGCGTAGTCGTTGCCTGGGTCGTGCGGCGGCTGGCCCGGCTCATCGACCTGCGCGTGACCGTCGGCGTGGAGGCCAGGCACTGGCTGCTCGTCGCCGCGCCGGTCTTCGGTGCCGTTGCCGTCCTCGGGCTGACCGTGGCCAACGTGCGGTCCCAGGCGCGCACGGCTGCCTTCGTCCGGCTGGCCCCGCTCCACCCCCTCGACTGGGCGATGGCGCTCGCGCTCGCCGCCGTCGTCGCCGTGCTCTTCCTCGCCGTCGCCCAGGGCCTGCGGGGGGCGACGCACCAGCTGGCGCAGGCGGCGGGCCACGTGCTCCCGAAGACGATCGCGTCGCTCATCGCCGTCCTCGTCGTCGCGCTGGCCACGGCGTGGGTCACCGACAGCGTCCTCTTCCACCGCGGCATGCAGGCCTTCGCGGGGATCGCGGCGCAGGTCAACACCGCCCCGACCGGGCGCACGGCACCGACCTCGCCGCTGCGCTCAGGGGGCCCGGGCACGCTCGAGCCCTGGAACAGCCTCGGCTACCAGGGCCAGATGTTCGTCACGAACGCCCCGACGGCGGCGCAGATCACCGCGGCCACCGACCGGGGCGCGATCGAGCCGATCCGGGTCTACGCCGGACGCACCGGTGACCGGACGATCGCCGATGTCGCCGACGTCGTCGTCGCCGAGCTCGAGCGCACCAAGGCCTTCAACCGTCGGGTGCTCGCCGTCTTCACGACGACGGGCACGGGCTGGGTCGACGACTGGTCGGCGCAGTCGATCGAGTACCTCAGCAACGGCGACAGCGCCATCGCGGCGATGCAGTACTCCTACCTGCCGAGCGCCATGTCGATGATGACCGACCGTGACACCCCGCGCGAGGCCGGCAAGGCGCTCTTCGACAAGGTGTATGCCGTGTGGCGCACGCTGCCAGCCGACCACCGCCCGCAGCTCGTCGTCGGTGGTGAGTCGCTCGGCGCCTACGGCGGGCAGGCAGCGTTCGCGAACGCGGACGACATGCTGGCCCGCGCGCAGGGGGGCGTGTGGGTGGGCACCCCGAGCTTCACCGACATCGCGGCGTCGCTCACGGCGCGGCGCAACGAGGGCTCGCCGGAGATCGTGCCGGTCGTCGACGCCGGCCTGCACATCCGCTTCGCGGCGAGCGGTGACCAGCTGACCCACGACTCCTACGGCCGCGACTACGGGACGTGGGACTTCCCGCGCTTCGTCTACGCCCAGCACGCCTCCGACCCCGTCGTCTGGTGGAACCCGGCCCTGCTCGGCGCCGAGCCCGACTGGCTCCGCGAGCCACGCGGTCCCGACGTCAACCCCGACATCACGTGGATCCCGTTCGTGACGTTCTGGCAGCTGACCACCGACATGGCCGTCGGGCACGACCCGCCGGACGGCTACGGCCACCGCTACGGTCCGGAGCTCGTGCCGGCCTGGGGGTCGGTCCTCGGCGGCTCGCCGACCGACGACTACTCGACGGTCGTTGCCGGCCTGAAGAGGACCGTCAACCGGGTCGAGTGACCTACGCCTACGCTCGAGCCGTGCCAGCACAGCGTTTCCACGGGCAGATCGCCGGCGTCGGGTCGTCCTCCGGCGTCCGGGTCGTCGTCGGGTCGTGGGACCGGACGCCCCTCGGCTCGTTCGGCGACGCCATGGTCGAGACGGTCGACGGACACCGGGTGCTTGTCGCGCCGAGCCGTGAGGTGGCGGCGTTCATCGAGGCGACCTACGCCTTCGACGAGGTGCGTCTCGAGGCGATCACCGTGACCTCCGGCCGGAGGAGCTGGCAGGTCGAGTCCCCGTCACTGCTGCTCGCCCTCACGGTCGGCGGGCGCATGCCGCTCGGCCGGCTGCTGCGGGCCGTGCCTCCGCGCGTCGCGTCCAGCCCCGTCTGGGCGACCGCCGTCGACCCGATCGCGCGAGTTGCGCTGCGCGGGGTCCGGACGCGAGGCACGGCGCTCGAGGGGCGGCGCGAGTACTACGGCGCCACCGACCTGCACGCCGTCACGGCCCTCGACGGCAGCTTCGACGGCCGGCCCTTGGGGGCGCTCGCCGCGGTCGACCCGCCGTGCCGGTTCGGCTTCTCGTCGACACCGTCCCGTCCTTCCGTCACGAGCGTGGTGACGACCGTCGTCACCGACGCCCAGTCGAGTGCCCATTTCCCCACGGAGGGAACTGAGCACTCGACAAGAGGTTGACGGGACGTCGACCGGGAGCGCAGGGCGACGGTCGGAGGCTCATGGGCTCATCCTCACACCGTGGGACCTGGCACCGGACGGGGTAAAACTGGGGAATGGGCACGATGATCGACTTCCCCGAGCACGACCTCACCGCATACCGCGCCGACCCGACCGGAGAGCCGCGCGGCGCGGTCGTCGTCATCCAGGAGATCTGGGGTCTGGCCGACCACATCAAGGACGTCACCGACCGCTTCGCCGGGCAGGGCTACGTCGCCGTGGCGCCCGACCTGCTCGGCCACGTCGGGCTGACCCCCGAGGTCGGAGCACGCATCTTCGACCTCATGTTCAGCGCGTCGGAGGAGGACCGGCTCGCTGCCCAGCCGCAGATGCGCGCGGCGACGACCCCGGCGCGGCAGCCTGAGTTCGCTGCGTGGGCGGTGCCGGCCCTGAAGGCGGTTGTCGACGCCCTCGCCGACGAGCCGGGTGTGGCGGGTCGGGTGGGCGTCGTCGGCTTCTGCTTCGGGGGGACGTATGCGTTCGCCCTGGCGGCTGCCGACCCTCGGCTCCGTGCCGCCGTGCCCTTCTACGGCAACTTCCCCGAGGCCGCCGACCCCGCGGCCATCGGCTGCCCCGTCCTGGCCTTCTACGGCGAGGACGACCACGGGATCACTGACGGCGTCCCCGAGCTCGAGTCCCGCATGGAGCAGGCCGGTGTCGACTTCACGGCGAGGGTCTACCACGGAGTCGGGCACGCCTTCTTCAACGACACCTCGCCGTCGAAGTACAACGCTGAGGTCGCGGCCGACGCGTGGGAGCGGACGACGGCCTTCTTCGACAAGCACCTGACCGGAGAGGTCTGACGCCGTGGAGTCCGACGCCGTGAAGCCCGACGCCGTGAAGTCCGACGTCCAGAGGTCCGACGCCGCGGGCCCCCTCGTGCTGGGACCGATGCTGCGCTACATCGGCGAGACCGACGCGACGGTGTGGGTCGAGACGTCCGGGCCCGGGGTCGTGACCGTCCACGCCGACGGCCGCGACTGGGCGGCTCCGACCTTCGCCGTCAAGGGTCACCACTACGCCCTCGTCGTCGTCGACGCCCTCGAGCCGGGCGGCGCGTGGGACTACACGGTGCGCATCGATGGAGCGCTCGTGTGGCCCGAACCGGACAGCCCGTTCCCACCCCCGCGCATCCGCACCATCGACCGCGACCGGGCGACCCGGCTGCTCTTCGGCTCGTGCCGCACGACGGTGCCGCACGACCGGGAGGGCCACCGCACGAACGGTGTCGACGCCTTGCGCACCCTGGCGCTCGCCCTCGCCCGCGGCGAGGAGGAGTGGCCGGACCTCGTGGCCTTCCTCGGCGACCAGGTCTACGCCGACGACACGTCGCAGGCGATGCGCGAGTTCATCGCCGCGCGCCGAGACATCGACCAGCCGCCTGGGGAGGAGATCAAGGACTACGAGGAGTACGCCCACCTCTACCGGCTGGCGTGGGGCGACGAGGCCAACCGGTGGCTGCTGTCCACAGTGCCCAGCTGCATGATCTTCGACGACCACGACATCCGGGACGACTGGAACACGTCGTGGACGTGGCACGAGGAGATCAACCGCACCTCGTGGTGGCACGAGCGCCTCATGGGTGGGCTGTCCTCGTACTGGGTGTACCAGCACATCGGCAACCTCTCCCCGTCGCAGCTCGCCGACGACGAGATCTATGCCCGGGTGCTCGAGGCGGCGTCCGTCGCGCCCCGCGACGCTCGCACCGAGGGGAGTGAGCTCGACCTGACCGAGGCCGTCTTCGACCTGGCGCGCCGGACCGACCGGCACCCGGAGGTCTACCGCTGGAGCTATCGCCGGGACCTCGGCGACAGCCGCCTCGTCGTCGTCGACTCGCGCGCCGCCCGAGTCCTGCAGCCGCAGCACCGCTCGATGCTGGACCCCGACGAGATGCGCTGGCTCGACGAGCAGCTGAGCGGCGATGTCGAGCACCTCCTCATCGGCACGTCGCTGCCCTTCCTGCTCCCGCCCGGCCTGCACGACCTGGAGGCCATCGACGAGGCGCTCGCCATGGGCAAGCACGGACGCCTGGTCGCACAGGGTGCCGAGAAGGCCCGCCAGTCGATCGACCTCGAGCACTGGGCGGCGTTCAACGACGGGTTCGTCGAGGTCTTCGAGATGGTCATGGAGGTGGCGCGTGGAGAGCGTGGCCGGGCACCGTCCAGCGTCGTCTTCCTCTCCGGCGACGTCCACAACTCCTACGTCGCCGAGGTCGTCGACGCCAGGGCGCGCCACGGGGCGAGCTCGCGCATCGTGCAGGCGGTCTGCTCACCGATCCGCAACCCGATGCCGCGCATGGTCCGCGTCATGATGTCGGCGTTTGCGCGTGGGCTCGTGCGACCCATGAGGTTCGTCGCCGAACACTCGAAGCACGTGCCCGAGCCGGCCTACCCGTGGGCGGTCACCGACGGACCGTGGTTCGACAACTGCCTCGCCGAGCTGACGGTCCAGGGCCGAGATCTCTCGATCGTGTGGCGCGGCGGAGAGATCCGTGGCGGCGATGACGCGCACCCGGTGCTGAGCACGGTGGCCAGCGTGCGGCTTCCCGGACCGGCCGGGCAGGTGCGACCGGCGGCGCTCGGACGTGCGAGCGGCAGCTCCCCCGGGGCGGTCAGCTGACCTTGACGAGCAGGATGCGGTCTTCGTGCCGTTGAGCGGGATGCGCCAAAGTCGTTGTCGGCGAAGGGCGGCCATCCACACCGAGCCGCGCGGGTCGCGATGCCGCGCGGCGAGTCCTCCGGTGCGGTCAGCCGTAGTTGCGGCCGGGCTGGATGAGGTTGAGCTCGTCCTCGCTGTGGTTGCCGAACTCCGAGGCCCAGAGGCGCCCGGTCTCGTCCCAGGCGATGCCCTGGACGTTGCGGTGCCCGTAGGACCACACGAGCGTGCCGAAGGGGTTGCCCGGGGCAGGGCGTCCCGCCGTCGTCATGCGCAGGATCTTGCCCCCGAGCGAGCTCTTGTCCTGTGGGAGCGCCGGCTGCTGCGCCTCCCCCGTCGTCGCGTAGAGGTAGCCGTCGGGGCCRAAGGCGATCCGGCCCCCGTCGTGGTGGACGTTGTGCGGGATGCCCGTGACGAGCGACCGGGGCGCGCCGCGCTGCTGGCCCGCGGGTCTGCTCGCGTCCCACGGGATCGCGGCGATCCGATTGTCGCCGGCGGTCGAGTAGTACGCGTACACGAGCCGGTCGCCCCCGAAGGTGGGCGATACGGCGATCCCGAGCAGGCCGGCCTCGCCGCGTCGAGGTGGGTGACGGACTCGCCGCAGGGGCGGGCGTGGTCGTGGCGGGGATTCGCTTCGCGGCGGCTGCGGCCGAGGTGTCGACCCCGGACGCCGACGCCGACGTCGACGGCGGGGATGTCGGAGTGGTCCGGCTCGACCCGGTGCCGGAGCTCGCGTCGATGCTGTCGCCCGTCGAGGTCGAGCACCCGGCGACCGTGACGAGCGACAGCAGCGTGGCCGCGGCCGTGCCCGCCCCTCGTCTCATCGCGCACCTCCAGTGTGTCGCCGTGGGCCGACGCTACGCGGCCTCGCTGTGGAGCTGGTTCGGCACTGTGGCACCCGTCCGCACCAGGCGAGGCGAAGGCTTCTCGTCAGACCCGCGGCAGGTGCATGCTGGTGTGGATGCCCTTCGCGTGCCACCCAGCGAAGAGGGAGTGCTGGGGCGGTATCAGGACCCTCACGAATCACACTTGAGAAGCAGCCAACAGGACTCCCCCGGGAGGTGACCATGGCACGCCGACTCATCGGCAGCACGCGCGCCGGACAGGTGCTTGCGATTGCCGCCTGCTGCCTGGTCCTCGCAACCGGGTGCGCCCGTACGCAGGCGCCGCTCGTTCGTGCAACCGGCGGATCGGAGTCCGTCCAACAGTCTGGGTCCGCCCCGCAACCCCCTCCCAGCGCCGACGGTGCTGGGAACGGCGGCGGCGCCGTCCCGAGCGGCAGTGTCGGGAACGGTGGAGGCAACGGGGGAGGCGGCGGAGGCAACGGGGGAGGCGGCGGAGGCAACGGGGGAGACGGCGGGAACCAGGCTGCAGGCTCGCCGATCGATGTCCCGGCCATCCCGGCCACGCACCAGCTCTTGGCCGATGTTCGCGACGGCATCCGGCAGCTCTTCGTCGACGCGTGCGGCGGCCAGGACCTCTGCGTGACGCTCGAATTCGGCGACGGCGCCTGCTTCCTGGGCTACGACCCGGCGGACCGGGCACTGCGAGGATCGACGGTCAAGGTGCTCACCGGTTCGCTCGCCGAATGTGGCGCAGGTGGCGCACCGGCCGTGGGTTCACCGATCGATGTCCCGACGGTCCCGGAGCAGCACACGCCACTGGTCGACCAACGCGACTTCATCGAGCGCAGCTTCATCGAGGCGTGCGGCGGCCAGGACCTCTGCGTGACGCTCGAATACGGCGACGGCGCCTGCTTCACGGGCTACGACCCGGCCGCCCAAGCAGCGCGGGGATCAACGGTGAAGGTCCTCACCGAGTCCCAGGCCGATTGCGACCGAGCCAACGGACTCCCCGGACCGGGATCGGCAACTGACGCAACGAGCCCGGTTCCCACCCCCTCGACGGACCTCACGACCTCCGGGACGAACGGCGGCACGTCGGGCAGCGGACAGCCCGATGGCTCTTCACGGTGAGTCGGGGGACCAAGCGGGCAACCGGACCTCGCCCGAGGGAACGGCACCCGGTGCCCTCCAGGAGCTGCCCAGGATCCTGAAGGTGTTCGGTCAGGTGGTCGCACCTGCGACGCTCATCACCGCCCTGCTCATCTTCTTCGGCTGGTCGCGCACGACGGCTCTCTTCGGCTGGTTCGGGGTCGACCCGACGTCGCTCGGCTTCTCCAGCACCGACTACCTCCTGACGAGTCAGGACGGGCTCTTCGTGCCGGGTGCGGTCATCGCGCTGCTCGTCCTCGTGATGACATGGGTGCTCAACGTGGTGCGCCACTCCGGTCACAGCTCGGTCCTCCGCGCCCCATGGGTGGCACCTGCCGCCGCCGTGATCGGAGCCGTGCTGGCCACGAACGGCGTGCTCGGGCTCTTCGGTCGAGGAATGTTCGCCGGCAGCCTCGCGGTCGCCCCGCTGTGCCTCGTGCTGGGAGTCACGCTCCTCAGCCTTGCCGGGCACTCCTTCCATATGCAACGACTCAGCTACTCGGGTGGCGCCGGGATCGCCGAGCTCACGGCCCTCACGATCGTCATGGCCATGGCTCTCTTCTGGGCGGCCGGTGACTACTCGGCGGCCGTCGGTCGCGAGCGCGCCGCCGAGCTGGCGGGCTCACTGGACGAGCGTTCTCAGGTCGTCCTCTACAGCGACAAGGCTCTGGGCATCACCGCGGCAGGGGTTCGGGCCCTGCGCTGCGGCGGGGAGTCCGCGGCATACCGCTATCGCTACTCGGGGCTGGTGCTCCTGCTCAACTCGAACGGGCAGTACGTCTTCCTGCCGACGGGATGGAACCGGYGGACGGGGAGCGCGATCGCGGTTCCGAAGAGCGAACAGATCCGGCTCGACTACCGCAGCGCCGGAGCTCGCGAGGACAGCCTTCCGACGTCGTGCTGACGGCTTCCGGGAACAATGCCGCCCTTCGGGAAGTTGAGTCGGGTGAACGCAAGATTTGCGAGTCCTGTTTTGACAATCACGTCAGGACCGGAGCACATTGAGCGAGGACCTGGTCTCACCAGGCCACCTGAAACACACGATCTCCACCTAGATCTCCCAAGGAGTCACCCATGGCACGTGCGGTCGGAATTGACCTCGGAACCACCAACTCGGCCGTCTCCGTCCTCGAGGGCGGCGAGCCGAGCATCATCGCGAACGCCGAAGGCGGGCGCACGACGCCCTCCGTCGTCGCCTTCTCCAAGAACGGTGAGGTGCTCGTAGGTGAGGTCGCCAAGCGCCAGGCCGTCACCAACGTCGACCGGACGATCCGCTCGGTCAAGCGCCACATGGGCACGGGCTGGAAGTCGGCCGAGATCGACGGCAAGACCTACAACGCCCAGGAGATCAGCGCCCGCATCCTGCAGAAGCTCAAGCGCGACGCCGAGTCCTACCTCGGCGAGACGGTGACGGACGCCGTCATCACCGTGCCCGCCTACTTCGACGACGCCGAGCGGCAGGCCACGAAGGAGGCCGGCGAGATCGCGGGCCTCAACGTCCTGCGCATCGTCAACGAGCCGACCGCGGCCGCGCTGGCCTACGGCCTCGACAAGGGCAAGGAGGACGAGCTCATCCTCGTCTTCGACCTCGGCGGCGGCACGTTCGACGTGTCCCTCCTGGAGGTCGGCAAGGACGCCGAGGACGGCTTCGCCACGATCCAGGTGCGTGCCACCAACGGCGACAACCACCTCGGTGGCGACGACTGGGACGACGTCATCGTCCAGCACCTCATCACCCAGGTGAAGAACAAGACGGGCCAGGACCTGTCCAAGGACAAGATCGCGATGCAGCGCCTGCGTGACGAGGCCGAGCGCGCCAAGAAGGAGCTCTCGACCGCGACGAGCACCAACATCTCCGCACAGTACATCTCGATGACGCCCGAGGGCCCGATCCACCTCGACGAGAACCTCAGCCGCGCGCAGTTCGAGCAGATGACCAAGTCGCTCCTCGACCGCACCAAGGCGCCGTTCCACAAGGTCATCGAGGACGCCGGCATCAAGGTCGCCGACATCGACCACGTCGTGCTCGTCGGTGGCTCCACCCGCATGCCGGCCGTCAGCAGCCTCGTCAAGGAGATGACCGGCGGCAAGGAGCCCAACAAGGGCGTCAACCCCGACGAGGTCGTCGCCATGGGCGCGAGCCTGCAGGCCGGTGTCCTCAAGGGCGAGCGCAAGGACGTCCTGCTCATCGACGTCACGCCGCTCTCGCTCGGCATCGAGACCAAGGGTGGACTGTTCACCAAGCTCATCGAGCGCAACACCGCGATCCCGACGAAGCGCTCGGAGATCTTCAGCACCGCCGACGACAACCAGCCGTCGGTTCTCATCCAGGTCTTCCAGGGTGAGCGCGAGATCGCCCAGCACAACAAGTCGCTCGGCACCTTCGAGCTGACCGGCATCGCCCCGGCCCCCCGCGGTGTGCCGAAGATCGAGGTCACCTTCGACATCGACGCCAACGGCATCGTCAACGTCTCGGCCAAGGACCAGGGCACCGGCAAGGAGCAGAAGATGACGATCACCGGCGGCTCGGCCCTGTCCAAGGAAGAGATCGACCGCATGGTCAAGGACGCCGAGGCCCACGCCGAGGAGGACCACAAGCGTCGCGAGGAGGCCGAGGTCAAGAACCAGGCCGAGCAGCTCGTCTTCTCGACCGAGTCCTTCCTCAAGGAGTCCGGCGACAAGGTCCCGGCCGACGTCAAGACGCCGGTCGAGGAGTCGCTCGCCGACCTCAAGGCCGCCATCTCCGAGGGGTCCGAGGCCAGCGCCGACGACATCAAGGCCAAGGTCGAGGACCTCAACACCAAGTCCCAGGCGATGGGCCAGGCGGTGTACGCCTCCGAGCAGGCCTCTGCCAACGCCGCGAGTTCCGCTGGCGCCCAGGACGGTTCGCCGACGGGTGAGTCCGCCGGCGCGTCCCACGCCGACGAGGACGTCGTCGACGC
>NZ_JBFULD010000095.1:0-12756 GCF_056400505.1 Terrabacter sp. P5_B1 | reverse complement strand
ATCCAGGAGTGCCGCGAGCTCTGCGGCGGCGCGGGCTACCTCTGGTCCAACCGCCTGGCCGCGCTCAAGGCCGACACCGACATCTTCACGACCTTCGAGGGCGACAACACGGTCCTGCTCCAGCTCGTCGCCAAGTCGCTCCTCACGGACTACCAGGCGACCTTCGGCGACCTCGACACGGCGGGCATCGTGCGCTTCGGCGCGCGGCTCGTCGGCGGCACCGTCATCGAACGGTCATCGGCGCGCGGCATCATCCAGCGGCTCGTCGACGCGGCCCCCGGGCGCGAGGAGGACGTGACCTTCGGCATCCGCGGCACCCAGCTGCGCCTGCTGCGCGAGCGCGAGGAGCACCTGATCGAGGGGCTGGCCCGTCGGCTGCGGCGGGCCGCCGCGCCCGGCGTCGACGCGTTCGCTGTCTTCAACGCGACGCAGGACCACCTCGTCGATGCCGGCACGGCCCATGTCGAGCGGGTGGTGGCCGAGRCGTTCGCCGCGTCCGTCGAGTCCTGCACCGACGAGGGGGCGCGTGAGCTGCTGAGCAGGGTCTGTGACCTCCATCTGCTCTCGACGATCGAGCGCCACAAGGCGTGGTACCTCGAGCACGACCGGCTGAGCCCTGCCCGCGCCAAGGCGCTGACCGCTCGCGTCAACGAGGTGTGTGCGGAGCTGCGACCGCACGCCCAGACGCTCGTCGACGCCTTCGGCATCCCGGACGGTCTGCTCACGACGGAGATGTCGGGCACCACCTGATCGCCGGGGCCGGTCGGCCGGTGGGCCGGCAGGCTGGTGGACCGACAGGCTGGTGGGCCGGTCGGTCGTCAGGAGGACGGGCGCTGGTAGCGACCGCGGCGGTGGACCAGGGGTGGCTCGTCCACGCCGACCTCGACGTGCTCGATCCCGGCCTCGACGAGCACCGACCAGCCGACGTCGTGGCGGCTCGCCGGGTCCAGGCGCACGCCCATCCAGGTCGTGGCCGACACGGCGCGCGGTCCCCAGGCCGTCTGGTGCCACTCAGCGAGCCGGAAGGGTCCGCCCGGTGCCGGCATGGTGCCGGCGAAGGCGTCCGCGAGCCGCTGGTCACGCGCCCCGAGCAGGGCGACGACGGCCGTCCCGGTCTCCACGAGCCGGTCGAGCAGGTCCGAGTCGCCGTGCAGGAGACCCACGGCCCGGCCGGGCTCGCCCGTCGCCACGAGGTAGGACGAGACCGTGAGGCCGGCCCGTTCGATGYCCTCCCCCGAGGTCCACAGCGAGACGGTTCCGCCGATGCGGCCGCGGAGCCGTCGCACCTGGTCGCGGTCGCCCTCGGGTGTGTCGAACGGGTGCTCGGAGTGGATCGTCACGGGATGCTCCCGCCCGACATCGGCTGTCCTGCAGGGCTGCTCACTCCGCCTCGGCGACGAGGAGCGCGTCGTCGACCGAGATCTCGCCGGGCTCGACGACCCGGGCGTACACCCCGGCACACTGCGACGGTGTCTGCGTGATCTCCAGCGTGCACGCGCCGAGGCGCACCACGCGTCCGACGAGCTGGTCGAGGACCGACGGGTCCATGTCGAGGACGATGTTGGCCTTGGGGTGGGTCGCGACGAAGTCGTCCACCGTCACGAGGTGCACGGCGTGCTTCTTCGAGCGGTTGCCCTTGGGTCCGGTCTCGGTCACCTCGACGGAGTCCAGCTCCTGTCCCGGCTCGTCGGAGTCGGGGTAGATGTACAGACTCGAAACCGTGGCGATCATGAGGTCAACGCTAGTCCGTGACGGTGCGTCGTGGACCGCGCCACGACGACCGGTCCGCCTGCGGGTCCTCGGTCGCCGTCGTCGTCTCGGCGTCGGCTGGTTAGGGTAGCCTACCTTTGCCTGCACACCCCGGATCGGAAGTCGACATGTCCACCACCAAGATCGCGCTGCTGGGGGCCATTGCCGGGCTGACCATCTTCATCGGGCTGCCGCTCGGGCGGGTGCGTCGCCCCGCGCCACGCCTCAAGGCCGGCCTCAACGGCGTCGCCATCGGCATCCTCCTCTTCCTCGTGTGGGACATCCTGTCCCACGCCTGGGAGCCCACCGACGCTGCTCTCGCCCACCATGACTGGAGCGTGGCGCTGCGCGGGGGTCTCGTGCTCGCGGTTGGCTTGGCCGTCGGGCTGGCGGGCCTGGTCCACTACGACAGGCTCATTGCTGCGCGGCGCGCGGCCCGGGCACTCCGTCCTGATCCGGTCGCGGTGCCGGTCGGCGCAGCGGCGGGTGGCCCGGGTGCCCCGGGGACATCGGGTGCACCTGGCGCCCCGGCCGGGGCGATGGCAGCGGCCGGCGTCGTCGACGCGGCCAGCCTGTCGATGATGATCGCGGTGGGGATCGGCCTGCACAACTTCGCCGAGGGCCTGGCCATCGGCAACTCGGCGGCCAGCGGCGAGCTCTCACTCGCAGTGCTCCTCGTCGTCGGCTTCGCGCTGCACAACGCCACCGAGGGGTTCGGCATCGTGGCCCCGCTCGCCGGTGGGCGCGAGCGTCCCTCCTGGGGCCGACTCGCCCTGCTGGGGCTCATCGCCGGTGGCCCGACCTTCGTCGGCACCCTGGTCGGACGCAGCGTGGTGAACGACACCGTCGCGATCGCCTTCCTCGGGCTCGCAGCAGGGTCGGTGCTCTACGTCGTCATCGAGCTGCTCGCCGTGGCGCGCCGTGCCGGGCTCAAGGAGCTGACCACGTGGTGCATCCTCGGCGGCCTGATGCTGGGGTTCATCACCGACGGCGTGCTCGTCGCGGCCGGAGCCTGATCCGGCGTCGCCCCTGCCTACGGCGTCGCGCTCGGGCTCGACGCGGCGCCTGACTGCGTGCCGACGGCGGTGGTTGYCGTCGCAGGACTCGTCGGCGAGGGAGTCTCCGTCGTCGGCGCCTGCACGGGAGTCGTGGCCACGGAGGAGGCACCGGAGCCCACTGGGGCCGACTGGTCGGGTGCGGCGGGCGTCCCCGTCCCGGTGGCGGTCGCGGCGGGTGTGGCGCTGGTGGTGGAGGCCGTGGTGGGAGTCGTGCCCTGGGCGGGAGTCGTCGTCGCCTGCTCCCCGGTCACCAGCGCCTGGATCTGGCTCTGGTAGCCCAGCAGCCGGGTGCGGATCTCGTCGAGGGGAAGGTCCTGCACCGTGGTGGCGAACGCGTCGATCTGCTGCCACAGCGCCTCGATCCGCTGTCGGGTCGTTGCGCTGAGCTCGCCGGGGACGGTGAGGACGAGCTGCTGCGCCAAGGCGTAGGTGAGGCACTTGGCGCAGGAGTAGTTGACCGCGCCGGAGATGTTCTGGGGTATGACGACGTGCGCGTCGCCGGTCATGAGGACGACCTGGAAGGCCACGGCAACGGTCTTGCACTGCCGACAGCTGGCGAAGGCGTAGGCCGAGTTGCTGTTGGTGACGCTGGTGCCGTCCGCCCAGACGAGAGCGAACGCGACGTCGTAGGTCGTCGATCCGTCCGTGGTGTTGACGGCCAGGGCCTGGTTGTCCCCCGTCCCCGGCGCCCCTGGGCGGTTGAACGGGAAGACCCACGCCGGTGCCGCCCCCTCGGCGTCGGCCGACGAGGTCGATCTCGGGACCAGCACCAGGGCGAGCTGGGGATGGTCCTTCGTCGGAGGTGCCGTGGTGGAGGCCCACACCGAGGGCTGGCCCTCGCGGATCTGGCCGTCCTGGAGGCGGGGGGATCCGCCGACGAAGCTCGCCGGGGACAGTCCCTCGACGAGGGTGCCCTTCTCGAAGGACTGGACCGGGCGATAGCGATTGGCGTCGGGCCACCACGCCCACGTCAGCGCGGCCGCCACGGCGACGACGAGAATCGAGGCGAGCGCCCGACGGCCCGGGCGCCCCGCGGTCCTCGTCCAGAGCGAGTTCGTCACGGTCTTGACGAGCCGGGCGAGCACGAACAGCGAGCCGAGAACGGGCAGGGACACGGCCACGATCGAGAGCACCCTGATCGCGACGCCGACCAGGTCACCGCCGGCCCAGTCGAGGGCGAGGGCATGCTCCTGCTTGAGCACGCTGGTCCACGCGGTGCCGACCACGCGAGGCAGCGCCACGACCATGAGGACGAGGGTGACCAGCAGCAGCGGCACGATGACGAGCACCCAGGTGGTCACCACGACCCGGGCCCAACGCTTGAGCTCGGCGGCCCGGGCCTCGGGCTCGCGACCGGGCACGAGGCCCCGCAGGGTGGGCCCGATGCGGGAGGCCAGATCGGGAACCCCGGTCAGGTCGGCGAGGACGTGGTAACCGTCGAAGCGGACCATGGGCGCCAGCTGGCGCACCATCTGGAGCAGCTCCGCGGCCAGGATGAGCAGGAGGGCGTCCCACCCGGTGACGAGCCACACGCCGAACATCGCCACGGTCACGAGCGCGTTGAAGTACAGGCCGCCGAGATCGACGCGCAGGCGGCCTGCCCGGCCGAGGCGGTAGCTGTCGGTGACGTCGGTGTAGAAGGCGGGCCACACGAGATAGAGGCCGGTGCCCATGGCACCCGGCGTCGCCCCGCCGTAGCGGCAGGCCGAGGCGTGGCCGAACTCGTGGAAGCCCGCCGAGAAGATGGTGATGGCGAAGACGACGACGAGAAGGATCGGCTGGTCGAAGGCCTGGTGCGTGGCCGAGCCGAGTCCCTTCGTGAAGAGGACCCAACCGGAGATGAGAGCGAAGGCGAGGACCACGATCACGACCATGAGGGGCGCGAAGAGCGCGGCGAAGGGCGCCGTGATCCGACGGGTCACCTCGGGGTCCGAGACGATCCAGCGGAAGCGCAGCGCGAGAAGCGGATTGGGCTTCGTGAGCTGCGGCTCCGACCCATCAGGCCCACGGACGAGGCCGAGCGGGCGCAGCTGCGCCTCGGTCAGCTGCCGCACGTCGTCGGGCGCGAGCCGGCGTCCGTATGCCGTGCTGACCGCCTCGGCGACGTCGCCGTAGCTCCGTTCGCCGTCGATCGCCTCGAGGACGAGGTAGAGCAGGGGGGTGAGCTGGACCGTCTGTCCGTCGGGGCGGCGAACGAGCGACGGTGGGTTGCGGTAGCCCGAGCCGGTCAGGGCGCCGAGCAGCTCGATCCCGGTGGTTCGTGCCGGTCGGTGGGCAGCGTCGTCGAGGCTCGCGTCGACGGACGACAGGGTGTGGGGTGCGGTCGAGGTGGCCGGCCCCGGCGCCCTGCCGCCCGCTGACGTGAGACTCATGAGGACCGTTACTGCTGGATCGAGGAGGTCTGGTCGGCAGTCGCCTGGGCGGTCCCGTCCAGGTGCTGGGTGATCGATCCCTGCTGGTCGGCGATGGACGTCGCCTCCGAGGCGAGGGAGCCCAYGTTGGCGGAGACCGAGGCATTGATCGGTGCCGCGACGTTGGCGTTCGCGGCGACAGCGCCGTCGATGGGGGCCGCGAGCTTGGCGTCCGCGGCTGCGTGGACGTTGATGTCGAGCAGGTTGCCGCTCAGGGCGGACGTCGGCGTCGGCGTGGCGGTGGGGGCCGGCGCGGATGCCGGGTCGGTCGCCGGGGCGCTCGTGCCGGCGGCCGGCGCGGCCTGGTCGATGGAGCTGTGCTGCGGCGCGTGGGCGATGGCGGAGCCCGACAGGTCCTGGTCGATGTTCACGCCCTGGTGAGCCACGGCGGCGTCCGCGGATCCGACCGAGAGGATGTTGGCTCCGACCGCTCCGTTGATCGGTGCGGCGACGTTGGCGTTGGCGGCGACGCCCAGGTCGATCGGCGACGCCACGTCGAGGGCGAGGTTGAGGTCGGCGTTCAGGTCGAGCAGCGACATCACCTCCTTGTCGGGCAGCGCCGTGCCGCTCTCGGCGGCGAGCTCGTCGGCGGAAACGGGGGGAAGATCAGCTGCACTCATCGGTCACTCCATCCCGGCACACGTGGGTGCCGATCGACATGGCTGGCAACCGGGCATACCCTCTCATTTCGCGCTTCAAACCGACACGCGGGTCGAGGACCGTCCACGCGTCCGACGACGGCTCGGATCACCAGGGGCGAGCGGCCCTGCCGTCGTTCGGAGGGCCCTCGAGCCAGTCGTGGCGGTCGGTGGGTCGGGCGGCCCCGATGGTGGCTTCCCAGACGAGGACGCTCGCTGTGAACGGGTCGACGCCGGACAGCTCGGTCACCTCGTTGCGCAGGAGGACGAACGCCTCCCGATCGTCGGGGACGCCGCGCCCCGACATCCGCATGACCGCGTCCACGAGCGCTCGAGCCCAGGGCGGCGGAGCGCACGCCCGTCGGATGTTGTGCCGGTGCCGGCGCAGCTGCTCGCGGTGGGACCAGACCCGCCACACCCCCCACACGAAGACGGCCAGGAACACCACGACGGGCACGGCCACGGCTTCGCCCCGAAGGGTCGGCTCGGCGCCCGTCTGCCACGCCCGCACGATCGGCAGGGTGAGGAGGCCGATGAGCAGGCTGCCACCGAGCGGCAGATACGTCTGCGGCCCCGAAGCCGGTGATGCGACCTGCCGGGCGCGCCAAGCCTCCTCGGCCCACGTCCTCAGCTCGGTGCGCCGGCTGGCACTCGACCGGGAGGGGCCAGCACCGGTGGGTGGTCCCTCGGTCGGCGTGTCCGATCGGGGGTGGCCGTCGGTCGGGGTCGGGGCGGCGATGATCGCGGACATGGCGGCGGCGTTCGCGTGGCTGACGTTGCCGGCGCTGTCGTAGGTGAAGAGGGCCAGGCCGAACCGATCGGCATATGCCAGCGCCGCCTCCGAGTACGTGCCGGAGGTGAAGTGGATCAGCCCCATCTCTGGGCTGCGCGCGTCGGCCACGAGGTCCTCCAGCGCCTGCTTGTGCGTGACCGGCACCCCGAAGCTCACGTGTGCCGTGGCCGAGGTCGAGGTGACCATGCCGGACGTGCGCGACCTGTCGGTCGGGGGCTGCACCGACGCACCGGAGTGACCCAGGGAGCCGAGCCACCCGATCGCGGCCGCCTGCGCGGCGGCCTGGGTCGTGAGCCAGGTGGAAGGGCCCGCAGACCGGTCACCAGTGCTGGAGCTCATGGAGCCGCCTCCTCGATCCACCGGGGCATCGTGGGCTGCTCTGCCCAGTGGCGGGTGCCGCTGGCTGTGCCCACCCCGTCGATTGGTGACTCGTACCCACTCCCCGCGTCCGGCGCTCGGGCCGACCGACGCGACGCCGATCCTGCCCGCGGTCTTGCGGTCTACGCCTCCGGGGCGAGGGTGCCAGCCCGGTGGGCGGAGGACAACCGGTCCCGTGCCACGCGTTCGACCAGGACCGGAACGAAGTCCCGGACCCTACCGGTGAGCTCGGAGTGCGCCACCCGCACCGCAGCCTCCACGACGCCATCGTCCAGGTCCGGGAACCGCTGCTGGAGCCGCGACCGGACGTCTGCGAGAGCCCTCTGCTCAGCCTCGGAGTCCATGTTCCAGAGTCCTGTACGAGCGGACCTGTTCGCAGCAGTTCCACAGAGTTCCCGCACTTCTCACGGTGATCGCCCCGGCGGAGGACGCCGTGAGGCGATGTTCAGCCCAGCCCGAGGACGGCGTCATCGGCGATGGAGTTCACCCCGGGGTCACCGGCATGCCCCAGCAGGGGGCTGACACCCAGCATCTGCTGCACTCCAGCCAAGGTCGAGTAGTGGTTGTACGCGACACTCGTGGTGCCGCCTGCCCTGGTGTACGGCGAGATCACGATGAACGGAATCTGGGACGACTTGGAGTCGCCCTCGTCGAAGGTGATGATGACAGCGCTCTTTCCGCCGGCGTACTCCGGTGTTGCCAGAAGAGAAGGGATGAACGCGCTGGCCCAGCGGTCTCCGTCTTGGATCCGCTGGGAGGCCGTGGTGGTGGTCGACGTGCCGTGCATGATGTTGACCCGGTTGGGGATGACCAGGTTGAACTTGGCGCTCATCGCGTTGTGCGAGCCGAGCGGCAACGCATACATGGGGCACAAGGTCTTCTGGGTCCGCGTGTAGTACTGGAACGGCGTGTGTCCGACCTCGAAGAGGTCCCCTGAGTTGCCCATGAAGCAGTTGCTGGGCATGCTCTCAGCCCACTCGCGCGCGTTGGATCCCATGGCCTCGAAGATGCTGACGCTGTCCTGCGGCCAGACCCGGGGCAGCTTGGTGCCCGTGATGAGCACCTCCTTGCCGCCAGCATGGCCCGTGTACCCAGACGTCAGCGCGATGTAGTTCGTCAGGCTCGTCGTGGTCATGTGGTGCATGTTCGTGGCGTAGGCACAGGCCTGGGCCAGTGATGTCAGGTACGGCGCGTCCTTGGTGTTGCCGATGATCTTGGGCAGCGTCTTGTTCTCGAAGATGACCACCGTGACGTGGTCCCACTGCCCGTCCGCCGGCTGGCCACCGACCTCGGTCCCGCAGCGGGTGTCTGCAGTGGCCGTCCCTTGTGCGAGGGCTTGTGGCTGCGACGGTGCGCTCGAGAGACTCACCACGACCAGACCCGCCACCGCCACACCCAGGACTGCGCTTCGCATGCAAACAACCCTGCCACAGCACGCGTGGGGTCGTTCCCGTTATGTGGACAAGGCATCTGCGCCGGACGAGCGCGTATGACGTGCGGTGGACGTGAAGGGACTCGAACCCCTGACCTCTCGCGTGTGAAGCGAGCGCTCTAACCAGCTGAGCTACACGTCCGGGCACCCCGGTGCGGACAGGCGGTCGGGGTGACGGTGGGAACAATAGCCGGTGCGGGCATCGTGGCGGTAATCGGCCCGCTCTCCGCGCAACCGATGCACGACGGCCGGGGTCAGTCGATCCCTGGGACCTGCGTCAGCAGCTGCTCGGCCCACTGCGGCACGAACCGCGGGATCCCGGCCCACGCGAGGTAGCCCCAGATGATGCCCCACACGATGAGCAGGGTTCCGAGGGCGACGACGCCGCGCACCCAGATCACCTGTCCCATGATCCAGTCGTTCCACCGGCCCACCTGGCGCCTGGCGACGTCGAGCCACTGCTGCGCGAACTCGAACTCGCTGGCCAGGATGAGCAGACCGAAGAAGACGACGAGCCAACCCGGACCGGGAGCGGGGACCATGACGAGGCCCGCGATCGTCACGACGCCGCCCACGATCCCGACGACGGTGCGCCAGATGGCGTGGGTCAGGGGGTTGCGGCGCAGTCGGGCCCGCCACGCCCAGCGGTCCTCCCCTGCGTCGAGCGTCGCGTTGCGGTCCGAGTAGTCGACCGGGGTGGGCGCCTCGTCCGGTCGAGGGTCGGCGGCGCCGTTCGCGTCCGTCACGGGTCCGAGTCCCGCTCCGCGTTGCTCCGGAAGATCCGCTGCAGCTCGCTCGTCACGGGCCGCTCGCTCGGAAGGGTGCGGTCGTCCACGGCGTGGATCGGCAGGACGTCCTTTGTCGAGCTGGTGATGAAGACCTCGTCGGCACTCTCGAGCACGTCGAGCGGGAGTGTGGCTTCACGGATCTCGATGCCGGCGGCCCGTCCCCACGCGATGGTGAGCTCGCGAGTGATCCCGAGGAGCGGGCCCGACTCGGCCGGCGGCGTCAGCACGACGCCGTCCACGACGACGAAGACGTTGCTGCCGGTGCACTCACAGAGCTCGCCACGCGTGTTGCCGAAGACCGCCTCGATGGCACCCTGCTCCTTGGCGCGGGCGAGGGCGACGACGTTCTCGGCGTACGACGTCGTCTTCAGGCCGACGACGGCCGAACGCTCGTTGCGCGTCCACGGGACGACGGTGAGCTTCCCGCTCACGGGCGGGAGCGGCTGCGGCGCCGCGACCACGATGTAGGTCAGCGACGCGTCGTGCCGGTCGGATCCCAGCGGTCCGATGCCGCCGGTGACGCTGTAGCGGAGCCGGCCGAAGTCGAGCGCGGGCCCGTCAAGCACCGCGGCCACGCCCTTGTCGACGACGACCAGGTCGGGAGCCGGCAGGCCGAGCCCGGCAGCGGATCGCTCGAGCCGTCGGTGGTGGCGGGTCAGGGCGAAGGGCTGGCCCGCGGCGATCTTGGCAGTCTCGAAGACACCGTCGCCGACCGTGACCGAGTGGTCGAGGGCGGAGACGGAGGGGCCGGTCGGGTCGACGAGATCGCCGTTGACCCAGACGCGCGTGGTCGTGCTCATGGTCCCTTCCTGGGGGATCGGCGGCCGCCCGGWAGGCGCCCGACGGGAGCCCTCATGGTGTCACAGTGCCCGCCGCCAGCCCGATGAGCCGCGCGGCCTTGAGCTCGGTCTCGGCCCACTCCCCCTCGGCATCCGAATGCCACGTGATCCCGGCGCCCGTCCCGAACCGCAGCCAGCGCCGGCCGGCCTGGTCGCGCTCGGCCCAGAAGGTGCGTATGCCGACGGCGAGGTCCGCCTCGCCGGCGTCGGCATCGACCCAGCCGACGGCGCCGCAGTACGGCCCGCGGGGCATCGTCTCGAGGTCGCGGATGGCGGTGAGCGCGCTGGACTTCGGGGCGCCGGACACGGATCCGGGCGGGTAGGCGGCCGCGAAGATGTCTGCCCAACCGACCCCACCCCGGAGGTGTCCGCTGACCGTGGACACGAGGTGCACCAGACCGGGGTGTGTCTCGAGGGCACAGAGCTCGTCGACGGAGACGGTGCCCGGCTCGCACACACCGGAGATGTCGTTGCGCATGAGATCGACGATCATGACGTTCTCGGCGTAGTCCTTCGGCAGCATCTCCTCGGCCGTCGTCGCCGTGCCCTTGATCGGCCGCGTCACGAGGCGCCCGCCGCGACGCGACAGGAACAGCTCCGGAGACGCGCTGACGACGTCCAGGCCAGCGTCGTCGCACCTGATGCGCGCCGCATGCGGAGCTGGGTTGCCCTGTCGCAGAAGAGCATCGAGGCCATCCAGGTCAGCGTCGTCGCGAAGCCGGTGACTGAGCACCCGGCACACGTTGACCTGGTAGACGGAGCCCGCAGCGATGCGCTCGCGCACCTCTCGCACGGCGCGCACGTATGCCGTCCGGTCGAGTGACGTGCGCCAGTGGCGGTCGAGCGGCTGCCACGCCACGGCGGCACCCGGGGACGCAGCGCGACCCGGCCCGACGGCATACGTCCTCCGGGAGACCTCGGCGAATCGCACCGCGGTGACGGCGCCCTCGAACGTGGCCACGACGGCCCAGAAGCCCTCGCGGGTGATCGCGTCCAGGGCGTCGGAGCCGTGGCGGACGTCGATGACCCCGCGCGCGTCCCGGTCGGCGAAGCGGGCGTGGTCCACCCGCAGATCGTAGGGCCTACGCGGCGAGGGCCTTCTCGATGTCGCCGGCGAGGTCGGCGGGCTCGGTGGACGGGGAGTACCGGCCGAGAACGGTGCCGTCGCGGCCGACGAGGAACTTCGTGAAGTTCCACTTGATCTTCTTGCCGAGCAGGCCGCCCTTCTCGGACTTCAGCCACGTGTAGAGCGGGTGCTCGTCAGGACCGTTGACGTCGATCTTGGAGAACATCGGGAAGGTGACGCCGTAGTTCTTCTGGCAGAAGGCACCGATCTCCTCGTCGCTGCCGGGGTCCTGTCCCCCGAACTGGTTGCAGGGGAAGCCGAGGATCGTCAGCCCCTGGGCACGGTAGGTCTCGTAGAGCTCTTCGAGACCGCCGAGCTGCGGGGTGTAGCCGCACTGGCTGGCCGTGTTGACCACGAGGACGACATCGCCGGCGTGGTCGGCCAATGACACCTCCTCGCCGTCGATGGCGGTGGCTTGGAAGTCCTGCAGGACGGTCACGGTGTCTCCTCGGGGGTCCGGTATCGGTGCGTGGTTCGGAGCGGTGGTCGGTCGAGATGGGTCATTCGTCGGGTTCGGGCGGCACGTCCTGCCCGTCGCGCTCGTCGCGGTCGGCCCACTCGAGGAGCGCGCTGAAGTCGAAGACCGCGTCGTCGATGCCCGCGTGGAGGTCACCGAGGCGGCCGAAGCGCTCGGGCATCGTCGCGATGGTGAAGTCCTGCGGCTCGGCGTCGGCGATCTCGTCCCATGCGAGCGGGGCGGAGACCGTGCCGCGCGGGTTGCCCCGCACGCTGTAGGCGGCAGCGATGGTGTGGTCGCGGGCGTTCTGGTTGTAGTCGACGAAGAGGTCCTTCGGCGAGCGGTCCTTGCGCCACCACGTCGTCGTCACGTCGTCGGGCAGGCGCCGCTCGACCTCTCGGGCGAAGGCGAGGGCGCCACGGCGCACGTCCTTGAAGCCCCAGTCCGGGGCGATCCGGACGTAGACGTGCAGGCCCGAGCCGCCCGACGTCTTGGGCCAGCCGACGGCTCCGAGCTCGTCGAGGATCTCGTGGGTCGTGGCGGCCGCCCGGCGCACCTTGTCGAACCCGCACTCGGGCATCGGGTCGAGGTCGATGCGCCACTCGTCGGGGGTCTCGGTGTCGGCCCGGCGGCTGTTCCACGGGTGGAACTCGACCGTCGACATCTGCACGGCCCAGATGACGTCGGCCAGACGGGTCACGCACAGCTCGTCGGCGTGCAGGCCGTAGCGCGGGAAGTGCAGCCGCACGGTCTCCACCCAGGGCGGAGCCCCGGCGGGGAGTCGCTTCTGGTGCACCTTGGGCCCGTCGACCCCCTTGGGGAAGCGGTGGAGCATGCACGGCCGCTCGCGCAGCGCGTTGACGATGCCCGGGCCGACGGAGAGGTAGTAGTCGACGAGGTCGCGCTTCGTCTCGCCGCGCTCGGAGAAGTAGATCCGGTCCGGGCTCGAGAGACGCACCGTGTGGTCGCCCACCTCGATCTCCACCGCCGGTGCCTTGCTCGCCGCAGCCATGACCGACAGCCTACGGACAGCCGTGGCGGCATACGGTCCTCGGCCTGTGACCGGGGACGAGCGGAAGGGCCCGTC
>NZ_JBFULD010000094.1:0-12904 GCF_056400505.1 Terrabacter sp. P5_B1 | reverse complement strand
GTCCTGCTCCGACCTGTCCCCCGAGGTTCGGTCGGTCTTGCTCCCCCGCACTGAACACAGTGCCCCGCGGACTGCAAGATAGGCGTCCCGAAATGCCGGAGTTTACGCAAGATTGTCGCAACGTGCCTCGCCCGGTTTTGCCGGAACGACCCGGGCCGCAAACCCGCCCACCTATGGTGGAGCAACCGGCCCGTCGGACGGGCGTGTCGGTTCGGGCTCCGGTGTTGGGGACATTCGCCGGGAGACGTCGACGGTGAGACCAGGAGTGGCTCGAGGGGGCTGAGTTGACGGTGACAGACGCCGGTGAGCGCACCGCGCCACGCGTCCTGAGCATCCGGGTGAAGGGCCGTTTCGTGCCCTTCGCGACCATCCTGGTGCTGTTCGCGCTCCTGCCCTTCCTCGGCGGCGCCACCCCGGCGGCACCGGTCGCGTCCGTCGTGCTGGCCGCCGGCTCCTCCACCGCGGTGCAGGAGGCCGTCGATGCCGTGGACCGGGCGCGTGCCGAGCTCTCGACGCTCGACGTCACTGCGGTCACCGACGTCACCGACGCCGCCACCGGGGTCCCCACCGGCTCTGCATTCTCGGCCGGAATCGGGGGCGGCCTCTTCATGTTCCCGTCGATCAGCCTCGCACCAGCGACAGCCGAGGCCATCGCGGCCCCGATCATCGGCCGGCCGCTCTTCGTCCGCCCGGTGGCCGGCGGCGAGACCTCGCCCTTCGGACCGCGCATCCACCCGCTGCTCGGCCGTCCGATGTTCCACACCGGCATCGACCTCGCCGCGGCGTGCGGCACCCCGATCCACGCGGCGGCCGACGGCACCGTGGTCTACGCCCGCGTCTCGGCCTCGTGGGGCGGACGCACGATCATCCAGCACAGCCCGACACTGAAGACGGCCTACGGCCACCAGTCCACCTTCCTCGTCACGGAGGGCCAGGTCGTCACGCAGGGTCAGGTCATCGGTCTCAGCGGCACGACCGGCTGGTCGACCGGATGCCACCTGCACTTCGACGTCATCCTCAACGACCGTTACGTCGACCCCGCCCCGTACCTCGGCTTCCCGCCGTCTGACACAGCGTCCGTGCCGTATGCCGCCGTCCCGCACCTCGTGTTCGACCCGACCAGTCGCCTCGTCGACGCCGTCGCGGACGGCGACGTCCCGATCACCGATGCCAGCGTGATCCCCTCGGTGCCCACGAGCACGGGCGGCCGTCCGCCGTCCACGACACCGACCACCACGGGACCGACGACGCCCGGCGGTACGCCGACGACCGAGCCTCCGTCGACGACGACGAGTGCACCCAGTTCGACCACGTCCACGCCCACCCCCACGAGCACCACGCCGTCCTCGACCACCACGACGGTCCCGGCGACCACGACCGTCCCACCGACGACGACCGTCCCACCGACGACGACGTCGCCGCCGAGCACGACGACGACTCCGTCGACCGCCACGACGACCACAACCACCACCACGACCACAACCACGACGACGGACTCACCGACCACCACGACCACAACCACGACGACGGACTCACCGACCACCACCCCGTCAACCGATCCGTCCAGCCCATCCAGCCCATCCAGCCCTGCCAATCCATCGAGCAGCTCGTCGACAGACATCGGTACGATTTCCGTGCCCACGAGCTAGCGGCGCACGCGACCCAGACGGCGGCGACCTCCACACCCGCGCCTGAGATGTCGGTTTCCTGACGTTCCCGTCGGTTACGGCGCCCCCCAGGGCTCCTCACGATTCGGGCACGCTCGGCGCGGAGTGTGCTTGCTGACCGCTGGAGCCGATAGGTTTCCCGGATGGACGACGTGAAACCCAGCGCCGCGGCGCCGAGCGACCGCACCCCGGACACGCCTCGTGACCCCATGGTCGTCATCGACAGGGTGAACAAGCACTTCGGCGAGCTGCACGTTCTGCGCGACATCAACCTCACGGTCGGCAAGGGCGAGGTGGTCGTCGTCCTCGGACCGTCCGGCTCCGGCAAGTCGACGCTGTGCCGCGCCATCAACCGGCTCGAGACCATCGAGTCCGGCACCATCTCGATCGACGGCAAGGCGCTGCCCGAGGAGGGCAAGCCGCTCGCCCAGTTGCGCGCCGACGTGGGGATGGTCTTCCAGTCCTTCAACCTCTTCGCACACAAGACGATTCGCGAGAACGTGACGCTCGGGCCGATCAAGGTGCGCAAGAAGTCGAAGTCCGACGCCGACCAGCAGGCGACGACGCTGCTCAAGCGTGTGGGCGTCGAGGCGCAGGCCGACAAGTACCCCGCGCAGCTCTCGGGCGGCCAGCAGCAGCGCGTCGCCATCGCCCGGTCCCTGGCCATGGGACCCAAGGTCATGCTGTTCGACGAGCCGACTTCGGCGCTCGACCCGGAGATGGTCAACGAGGTCCTCGACGTCATGGTGGGCCTGGCCAAGGAGGGCATGACGATGATCGTCGTGACCCACGAGATGGGCTTCGCCCGCAAGGCGGCCGACCGAGTCGTCTTCATGGCCGACGGCCAGATCGTCGAGGTGGGCACGCCCCAGGAGTTCTTCACCAACCCCAAGAGCGACCGCGCCAAGGACTTCCTCGGCAAGATCCTCACGCACTGAACCATCTGCAGCAGCCAGACCTAACGACAGGGAGCGGCGCGCACCGCGTGCCGCTGGCAACCACTCAGGGAGGAACCCACATGAAGGCACGACGACTCGGAGCCGTTGCGGCGGCTGCGACGTTGGCGCTCACGCTCGCCGCGTGCGGCTCCGGCAACAGCGGGAGCGGCACCGGCGGCGCCGAGGGCATCAAGGTCGGCATCAAGTTCGACCAGCCCGGCCTCGGCCTCAAGAAGGGCAGCGACTACACCGGCATGGACATCGACGTCGCCAAGTACGTCGCCAAGGAGCTCGGCACCCCCGAGGACAAGATCACGTGGGTGCAGGCTCCGAGCGCGCAGCGCGAGGACCTCATCTCGACGGGTCAGGTCAAGTTCATCGTCGCGACGTACTCCATCACCGACAAGCGCAAGGAGAAGGTCTCCTTCGCGGGTCCCTACTTCGTCGCCGGCCAGGACCTGCTCGTCCGCGCCGACGACACCTCGATCACCGGGCCGGACAGCCTCAACGGCAAGAAGCTCTGCTCGGTCAAGGGTTCGACGTCCGCGCAGAAGGTCAAGGACAAGTTCGCGCAGACCGTCCAGCTGCAGGAGTTCGGCACCTACTCCGAGTGCCTCCCGGCCCTGGCCACCGGTGGCGTCGACGCCCTGACGACGGACGACGCGATCCTGGCCGGCTTCGCCGCGCAGCCTGAGAACAAGGGCAAGTTCAAGCTCGTCGGCAAGCCCTTCTCGACCGAGAACTACGGCATCGGCCTCAAGAAGGGCGACACGGCCCTCTGCCAGAAGATCACCGACGCGATCAAGAAGATGCAGAGCGACGGCTCGCTCGACAAGGCCATCGCCAACAACCTCGGACCGGCCAACTACAAGCCGGGCCCCGGCAACCCGCCCACCCCGGCCGCCTGTTCCTGACCAAACCCAGCCGGATCGCCGGGTCGTGCGGTCGCCCAGAGTGACCGCACGACCCGGTAACGGTGTCAATCACCTGCGGAAAGGTGCGTAGTGCTCGACCTCTTCGAGAAGTACGCGATCTTCGGCGCGTTCTGGATGACCATCAAGCTCACCGTCTTCTCCGCGATCGGGGCGTTGGTGATCGGCACGGTCCTCGCCGTGATGCGTGTGTCGCCCATCGCGATCCTGCGCCGGCTCGGCACCTTCTACGTCAACACGGTGCGCAACACGCCATTGACCCTCATCCTCGTCTTCTGCTCACTGGGTGTGCTCTACATCCTGCAGATCAACCTGGTCGACCCGAAGTCCTCGACGTCGATCGTCGACAACAACATCCGCTGGGCGATCGTCGGGCTCTCCGTCTACCACGCCGCCTTCGTCTGCGAGGCGCTGCGCAGCGGGGTCAACACGGTGCCGGTCGGGCAGGCCGAGGCGGCCCGCTCGATCGGGCTGACGTTCACGCAGAGCCTGCGCGAGGTGATCCTCCCCCAGGCCTTCCGAGGATCCATCGCGCCGCTCGGCTCGGTGCTGATCGCCCTGACGAAGAACACCACGGTCGCGTCCGTCATCGGCGTCGCTGAGGCCTCGCTGCTGATGAGCGAGATCATCGAGAACGAGACGGCCAGCCTCGGCGTCTTCCTCGTCTTCGCGATGGGCTTCGTCATCCTGACGCTGCCGGTCGGGATGCTGTTCACGTCCATGTCACGGCGCCTGGCGGTGAAGCGATGAGTGCACAGAACGTCCTCTTCGACGCCCCCGGGCCACGGGCCCGGCGTCGCCACGCGATCCTGACGGTCATCGGTTTCCTCCTCGCTGCGGGGGGAGTCGCGCTCGTCCTGTGGAAGTTCGCCGCGCAGGGTCAGCTCGAGCCCTCGATGTGGACCTCGCTCTTCACGGCGGACGTGTGGACCGCCTACCTCATCCCGGGACTCATCAACACACTCAAGGCCTCCGCGATCTCCATCGTGCTGGCGATCGCCTTCGGGCTCGCGTTCGGCCTGGGTCGCCTCTCGCACGTGCGGGCGGTGCGCTGGGTATGCGGTGTCGTCGTCGAGTTCTTCCGCTCGGTCCCGGTGCTGCTGATGATGTACTTCGCCTACCGCTACTACTCGAACAACGGCGTCTTCACCAACGACGTCAATCCGCTCGCCGCCGTCGTGACAGGTCTGACGCTCTACAACGGATCGGTCATCGCGGAGCTGGTGCGCTCCGGGGTCTTCGGACTGCCCAAGGGACAGGCTGAGGCGGGCCTCTCCATCGGCCTGACCCAGGGCCAGACGCTTCGCTCCATCCAGCTGCCGCAGGCCCTGACAGCGATGCTGCCGGCCCTCGTGGGGCAGCTCGTGGTGATCCTCAAGGACAGCGCACTCGGCACCGCCGTGCTCTACCCGGAGCTGCTCCAGGCGGCCAAGGACATCGGCACGGCCTACAGCAACACGATCGCGGCCTACATCTTCGTCGCGATCATCTTCATCCTGCTGAACTACGGCCTCACCGTCGTCGCCGGCCGGGTCGAGCGCCGCCTCAACCGCCGCGGCCGCGGCCGGCGCACGGGCCACCCCGCTACCGGTGTCACGGGCACGGGCACGGTGGACACCCCCCTCGACGACATCGGGCGCGCCGGCGTTGCCGACGCGGGCGCGAGCAGCCGCTGACACCTTCCCACCGCCTCCCGAGAGGGATGCATCCGCGGAGGTGCGAGAAAGGGCCCCGTCACCACTGGTGACGGGGCCCTCTCCTTCGGCTCCCCCGATTGGACTCGAACCAATAACCTGCCGGTTAACAGCCGGCTGCTCTGCCAATTGAGCTACAGGGGAATGCTGCTGGGAAACCATAGCAAAGGGACTGGGCCAGCACTAAATCGGGGTTGCGAGCTCTCCGTCAGCCGCTCCCCGGGTCGGCGCTGACGCGCCGACGGACGCTCTCACCGACCCACCTCGGAGCGCAGTCGAGCCATCCGTTGCGCCGCCTCGCCGGCCACCAGAGGGTCGCTGAGGTCGACCCCCTTGCCCGGGATGGTCTGCTCGAGCAGATCGCCGCTGGCGAGGTCCTGACGGATCACGACGCGTACCGTGCGGCGCCCTGCGGTGCGGAACTCGTCGGCGAGCACGACGCTGGCCTGGAGACGCTCGCGCAGGGCCTGCTGGATGAGCGAGGGCTCGGTCAGTCGCCACCGTGCCGGCGCGCCGCGGTCGACCCACGTCACCGTGAGCTGGGACGACTCCCCCTGCCACGTGCCGGACTCCGCCTCGTGCCACGGTCGGTTCCAGAGGAGGGCACCGCCGGCGTCGACGAGAGCCAGGTGGTGCGTGGTCGCAACGACGTGCGCGCCGCTCCGCTCGTCACGCGCCCACGCGAGCAGCCGTTCCCCGCTCTCGAGGGGCACGGCCGCTCGGACGTCCGCAGGCAGCGGGGGTCGGCGCCGCCGCTCGAAGAGTGCCATCAGCCCATTCCCGCCTTGAGCGCCGCGAGCTCGCGCTGGAGCGTCTGCAGCTGCATGCCGAGCTCACGCGTCCGCTCGGGCGCCGGGGTCTCCGCGTGGTCCAGACGGCGCATCTCGCTCATCGCGTCGGCGATCCGGCGCGTCAGGGCGATGGTGCGCACGCGGGCGAAGAGCTCGTCCACGTAGCGCGCGGTCGGCAGTCCGGTGTTGGGGTCCATCCGCGTGGGCAGCGTGTCCACGGCGAGCTCGCTGACGAAGCCGGCGACGGGCGCGGGAGCAGCCTCGGTGACGGCTGACGTCCACGCCCGGGCGTTGGCCTGGTCACCGGTGTGGTGGGCGATGCGGATGCCGTCGAAGACCGCACGGTGTGCAGGGGCCGAGAAGGCGTCGGGCGTCAGCAGGTCGATGGCGCCGGGCTTGAAGACCGTCGGGAACTGGAGCAGCACCTGGAGCAGCTGCCGCTCGGCGTGCACCACGGGGTCGCGGCGGTCGGGTACCGGCATGACCCCGGCGGTCTCCGCCGCGCTCGGCTCGCCGTCGTCGCGACCGCCGCGACCGTCACGACCGTCACGACCGCCGCGGGCGTCGCCGCCGTTGCGGTCGGCGCGGGCGTCCTCCTCGACCTTGATCTTGCCCGCCCGGGAGACCTCGGTCGCGACCTGCTCGACGTCGAGTCCGAGCATGCCGGAGACCTCGCGGGTGTACTCCGGCCGGAGCGACTGGTCGCGGATCGAGGCGACGATGGGCGCGACGGCGCGCACCGCCTGGATGCGCCCCTCGGCGGTCGCGACGTCGAAGCGCTTGATCGTCGTCCGGACCGCGAACTCGAACATCGGCACGGCGTCCTCGATGAGCGCCTGCACGGCGGGGTCGCCGCCGGCCTGGCGCAGCTCGCACGGGTCCTTGCCGGACTTCTCGACAGCCACGAACGACTGCGAGGTCCACTTCTCGTCGTCGGCGAAGGCCCGCATCGCGGCCTTCTGCCCAGCGGCATCGCCGTCGAAGGTGAAGATCACCTTGGCCGGCGCCAGRCCGGCCTCGTCGCGCATCAGGCGCCGCAGTGTCTTGATGTGGTCGGCGCCGAACGCCGTGCCGCACGTGGCGACGGCGGTCTCGACCCCGGCGAGGTGGCAGGCCATGACGTCGGTGTAGCCCTCGACGACGACGGCCTGACGGCCCTGGGAGATCTTCTTCTTCGCGAGGTCGAGACCGTAGAGCACGGTCGACTTCTTGTAGATCGGGGTCTCGGAGGTGTTGAGGTACTTCGCCTCGATGCGGTCGTCGTCGAAGATGCGGCGCGCGCCGAAGCCGACGGTGTCTCCGGTGATGTCACGGATCGGCCAGACCAGTCGGCCCCGGAAGCGGTCGTAGAGGCCGCGCGAGCCACGGCCCGCGATGCCGCCGGTGACGAGCTCGTCGTCGGTGAAACCCTTGGCGCGGAGGTGTCGCACGAGGTCCTCACCGTCGCGGGGGGCGAAGCCGATGCCGAACTGCTTGACGTGCTCGCTGTTGAAGTCGCGGGCGCGGAGGAAGTCCCGCGCGGTTCGAGCCGCCTGGCTGCCGAGGAGCAGCTCGGTGTAGTACTCCTCGGCGACGCGGTGTGCCTCGACGAGGCGGCTGCGCCGCCCCAGCCCCTCCTCGCGCGGTCGCGCCCCGTCCTCGTAGCGCAGCTCCATCCCGAGCTTCGAGGCCAGCCGCTCGACAGCCTCGGAGAAGCTGAGGTGGTCGACCTTCTGGATGAAGGAGATGACGTCTCCGCCCTCACCGCAGCCGAAACAGTGCCAGGCGCCGACAGCCGGACGGATGTTGAAGGACGGCGTCTTCTCGTCGTGGAAGGGACACAGGCCCTTGAGCGACCCCGGACCGGCGGAGCGCAGCGTCACGTGCTCGCGCACGACGTCCTCGATGGACGACCGCGCCTTGACCGCCGCGATGTCCTCGCTGTTGATCAACCCCGCCATCTGCCTCCTGTCGCTGCCCGTGATTCTAGGTGCTCCCCCGGCTGGGCCTCGTCACCGGCACCACTGGCTGTGCAGGGCGAGGGCCCGCACGTCGGTCAGCGAGGCCACCTGGTCGACGACGACCCGGAGTCGTCCGCCGTCGTCGAGGGCCGCGGCGTGGTCGGCGCGGAAGGCCGCGTCGAGGCGCTCCTCGGGGCGGGCGGCATACGCCTCGACGACGGCGCGCACGACGTCCCGCTGCCCCGCCATGACCGTGAGCCGCTCGTCGGTGGTCATGACGAAGTGGTTGGCCAGCGCCTTGAGCACTGAGCACTCGGCGCGGGTGTCGTCCGGCACGACGAGGTCGGCCTCGAACCGGCACAGCTGCCCCGGGCCGTGCCGCTCGCGCGTGGCCTGCTCGACGACGAGGACGAAGTGCCCGATGAGCCGGCTCGTCATGTCCTTGAGGCGGGCGAGGTCACCCCGTGAGCCGTCGTATGCCGTGGGCACCGCTCCGGAGGCAAGGACGCGTTCCAGCGCGCCTCCCAGCGCGTCGGCCCCGAGGTCGGGGGCATAGGTGCGACCCGCGACGTCGATGACGTCGGCCATGTCGCGGGAGGGGAGCACGCGCGGGTCGATCCAGCCCGAGGCGATGGCGTCCTCGACGTCGTGGACGGAGTAGGCGACGTCGTCGGACCAGTCCATGACCTCGGCCTCGAGGCACCGGCGTCGCGGTTCGGCGCCCTCGCGGATCCAGTCGAAGACGGCCTGGTCGGAGGGGTAGACGCCGAACTTCCGCGTCCCGTCCGGCCCGTCGCCGCGCCCCCACGGGTACTTCGTCGTCGCGTCGAGACTCGCCCGCGTCAGGTTGAGTCCGGCGGACGTGCCGTCGGGGTGCGCACGCTTGGCCTCGAGCCGGGTGAGCAGGCGCAGGGTCTGCGCGTTGCCCTCGAATCCGCCGATGCCAGAGGCGATCTCGTCGAGGACGGTCTCGCCGTTGTGCCCGAAGGGTGGGTGGCCGAGATCGTGGGCCAGGCACGCGGTGTCGACGACGTCCGCGTTGCAGCCGAGGGCCGCCCCGAACTCGCGCCCGATCTGCGCGACCTCGAGCGAGTGCGTCAGGCGGTTGCGGACGAAGTCGTCGTGGCCCGGCGCGAGGACCTGGGTCTTGGCGGCGAGGCGGCGCAGGGAGGACGAGTGGACCACCCGCGCCCGGTCGCGGGCGAAGTCGTCACGGTCGGCGCGCTTCTGCGCGGGGTCCTCCGCGACCCAGCGCTCCCGGTCCCGCACCTCGTAGCCCACATCGGAACTCTAAGCGGCAACACGCAGGCGACCGGGGCACGGCACACGGCAAACAACTCGGAGGCGAGGGCCGGCCGGTCGGGCGCATACTGGCGATGAGGCCGCTCAGGTCTCCGAGCTCAGGAGCGCATCATGGCCGACAAGTCGCCCAGGTCCCACATGACCACCAAGTCGAAGTCGATCAAGGAGAAGCGGGCCGACAAGCACGCGAAGGCCGACCAGAAGGGCGGCCACACCGAGATCATCGCGCCCAAGGGCAAGCGCTGACCCCGATCGAGCGCCGCGGGTCGGGGTCGGCTCAGCCGAGCTCGGCTTGCATCCGTCGCACCCAGGCCGGCTCGGTGCCGTAGCGCTGCATCCTGATGAGGCGCAGGTTGGCGCAGTCCTCGACGAGCTCGGCCATGCGCTTGTCGCGGGTCGCCTCCTGCTTGGCCGTCAGCACCCAGTTCGTCGCGACCTTGCGGTACGACGGCGTGGCCCCGTCCCAGAAGGCGGATGCGCGCTCGTCGGCGCGCAGCATCGCCTCGTAGCGGTCGGGCCACGTGCGCTCACGGCTCTCGTAGGCGTAGACCCCTGAGCGGTCCTCACGCCGCCTCGCGAACGCGGCCAGCCCCGCAGGACGCATCCGCCCCGCCGCCGTCAGCTCCGCGACGGCGTTGATGTTGACCGTGCTCCAGTTGCTGCCCGGCTTGCGCGGCGTCCACCGCTGGCGCACGGCGTCCTCGTCGATCCGCTGGGACGTCGAGTCGATCCAGCCGAAGCAGAGCGCCTCGCGCACGGCCTCGGCCCACTGGAGGCCTCGGTCTCCGACGTGCTTCTTGTGCAGGCCCATCCACAGCTCGGTGGCGCTCTCGTGGTTGGCCTCGAGCCAGGCGCGGAAGTCCTCGGCGTCGTCGAAGAAGATTGCCGGCCGCTCCGCGGATCCACCCTCACGCATGACCCGATCCTGCCAGTGACCTCCGACGCTGGGAGGATCGACGACGTGACCGATCGCATCGCCCTCGCCGCCCGGAACAACGCCCTCTGGTGCGACGCGGTGGCGCGCTCGCTCGGGGTCTCGTGCACGACCGACGACGTGGCCTGGACCGCGTCGACCCGGACACCCCCCTACTACCCCGACGCCGTGACCCTCTCGCCCGCGGCCGGGGAGTACGACGTGCTGGCCCGCGTGGACGACTCGGACGGCTGCTCGGTCAAGGACTCGTGGGCCCGTCTGGACCTGTCGATGGAGGACTTCGCCCGGCTCGTCGTGGGCGAGTGGGTGTGGCTCGACCCCTCGGTGCCGACGCCGGGGACGGGCAGGGCCTGGCAGCGGCTCACGACAGCTGACGAGATGGCCGACTGGGTGCGCGCGTGGGCGAGCGACCCCGACGCGGAGGCCATCCTGCGCCCGTCACTGCTCGAGGAGCCCGGCGTCCACGTCCTCGGCGCCAGGGCGTCCGACGACCCTGCGTCCCCGGTCGTCGCGGGCGCCATCGTCAACGTCACGGGCGAGGTCGCCGGCCTCGGCAACCTCTTCGCCCGCGACGGGGACGTGGAGAGGGCCTGGGCTGCAGGCGCGGCGGCCGCACGCGAGGTCGCCGGCGGCATACCCCTGGTGGGGTGGGAGGCCGGTGCGAGCGTCGACGCAGCGGTCGCGGCCGGGTGCGAGCGGCTCGGCCCGCTCAGCGTCTGGCTGAAGTGAGGGTCAGCCGCCGCTGACCGACAGCTCGGCCTCGGCGATGGTCCGGCGGTGCTCCTCGGACAGCTCGCGCGACTCGAGCCAGCGGTCGGGAAGCGCCACGGTGCGCGACGACCCCGCCCGCCCGCGCTGTCCCTCCGCAGCCTCGCCGGGCCACGGCTCGTCCGGGTCGAGAGAGGCGAGCAGCGCGTCCAGCGCCGCCGTCGAGTCGACGAGGGCGAGCGAGTTGCGGATGGTCGACCCGGCGGGGAATCCCTTGAGGTACCAGGCGATGTGCTTGCGGATGTCGCGGCAGGCGCGCTCCTCCTCGCCGTAGAAGTCGCAGAGGTATGCCGTGTGCGTCCGGAGCGTGTCGGCGACCTCCCCGAGCGTGGGCGTCACCCGCGCCGAGGTGCCGGCGAAGGCTGCCGCGAGGTCGGTGAAGAGCCACGGGCGGCCGAGGCAACCCCGGCCGACGACGACGCCGTCGCAGCCGGTCTCGCGGACCATCCGCAGGGCGTCCTCGGCGGACCAGATGTCGCCGTTGCCGAGGACCGGGACGGAAGTCACGGTCTCCTTGAGCATCCGGATGGCGCTCCAGTCGGCGGTGCCGGAGTAGGCCTGCGCCGCGGTCCGGCCGTGCAGCGCCACCGCGGCGACACCCTCCGCCTCGGCGGTCAGACCGGCGTCGAGGAAGGTGAGGTGGTCGTCGTCGATGCCCTTGCGCATCTTGACGGTGACCGGGATGTCGCGCCTGGCGCCCTCCTCGACGACGGCGCCGACGATGGCCTTGAAGAGGTCCTTCTTCCACGGCAGGGCCGAGCCGCCGCCCTTGCGCGTGACCTTGGGCACGGGGCAACCGAAGTTGAGGTCGATGTGGTCGGCGCGGTCCTCGGTGACGAGCATCCGGGCCGCGGCCCGCGCCGTGGCCGGGTCGACGCTGTAGAGCTGGATGGAGCGGGGGTTCTCGTCGGGGTCGTGCTCGATGAGGCGCATCGACTCGGGCGTGCGCTCGACGAGCGCACGCGACGTGATCATCTCGCTGACGTAGAGGCTCGTCGCCCCGCTGGCGCCGCCGATCGCGGTGCCCTCGTTGCCGTACTCGCGGCACAGGCGCCGGAAGGCGCGGTTCGTGATGCCGGCCATCGGGGCGAGGACGACCGGCGACTCGATGACGTGGCGGCCGATGCGCAGCGGGGGCAGCACGGCTCCGGTCTCCTGGGCGGGAGGGCTCATCACGTCGGTCACGGACCCGATTGTCCCCGATCAGGCGCGCGGCGCCGAATCGACGACCCGCCTAGTGAAGCGCAGGACGGCCTGGGCGAAGGCGTCCGGCTGGTCGAGGTTGGCGAAGTGGCTCGCCCGTCGCACGATCTCGACCCGGGCGCTGGGGCAGGCGCGCAGGTAGGCCCGCGCCCCGACGCGGAACTGGTCGAACTGCCCGTTGAGCAGCAGCACGGGACAGCGCACCGCGTGCAGCATCGACGGCCGGCAGTGCGTCATGACCTCGCGCCAGGCGGCCGGGGTCTGGTCGAAGTAGTAGCCGCCGGCGATGACCGGGTCGACGCGCTCGGCCGGGTAGAGCCGGTGCAGGACACGGTCGTTGATCCGGGTCATGCGCTCGGGGCCGAGCCGGTCGGTCAGCGCCGCCACCCCGCGGTAGAGCGCGGCCCCGGGTCCGGTGGGGGTGGCGCTCGCGCCCGCGAGGACGAGCCCGGCCAGGGCACCCGGGTGGGCTGCGGCATACGCCATCGCGGCGTAGCCGCCCAGGGAGTGGCCGACGAGCACGACCGGCGTGCCGGCGGGGACGGCGCGGACGGCGTCGTCGATGACCTCGACGCTTCGGGCGAGGGTGAACTCCTCCACGGCGYGCCGGCCGTGGCCGGGAAGGTCGACGAGGGTGAGGTCGACGTGGTCGCGCAGGAGCGGCACCTGCGGCGCCCACTGGGCGCTCGACAGGCGCGACCCGTGCACGAGGACCAGGTGAGCACGCACACGGCG
>NZ_JBFULD010000093.1:0-12995 GCF_056400505.1 Terrabacter sp. P5_B1 | reverse complement strand
GGGTCGTAGGACACCGTCGCGCCGAGCTCGCGGGCCGCCGCGAGGAGGGCGCGCACCTGGCTGCCGCYGGGCTCGAGGACGGCAGCGATGCTGCCGGTGTGGACGTGGCCGTATGCCGTCAGGCCCGGGACCGCGGCCACCTGCCACTCGAGGTCGAAGACGTAGGTGGCGGCGCCGGTGGCGTCGAGCGTCGCGTGGGCGACGGACGTGAAGGGGGCGCCCTGGGAGCCGGCGGTGAGGGTCACCCCGCGCTCACGGCATACGTCCTCGATGCGCCGGCCCCGCCCGTCGGTCGCGATCCACGTCGCGAGGTCCACCGAGTGCTCGAGGGCAGCGAGCCCGAAGGCCACGTTGGCCGGGCTGCCACCGACGTGCTCCTCGGTCTCGCCGTCGGGCCTCGTGACGGCATCGACGAGGGCCTCGCCGATGACGAGGGTGCGGACGTGCCCGGTGCGCTCGCTCACGTCGTGCGCCTCAGGCGTCGATCATGTCGGCGCTGCCGAACCAGCCCGGCCGGTCGAAGCGGTGCTCGCTGTCGATGGTGCGGATGGTGCCGCTGCGCGAGCGCATGACCAGGGAGTTCGTGCGCGCCGACTTCGCGCCGTAGCGCACGCCGCGGAGCAGCTCGCCGTCGGTGATGCCGGTCGCGACGAAGAAGCACTCACCCACGACGAGGTCGTCGGTGGACAGGACGCGGTCGAGGTCGTGACCGGCGTCGAGGGCCTTCTGACGCTCCTCGTCRTCCTTGGGCCAGAGCTTGCCCTGGATGACGCCGCCGGTGCACTTGATGGCGCACGCGGCGATGATCCCCTCCGGGGTGCCGCCGATGCCCAGGAGCAGGTCGACGCCGGTGCCGGGTCGGGCCGCCATGACGGCACCCGCGACGTCACCGTCGACGATGTAGCGGATGCGCGCACCGGTGTTGCGGATCTCCTCCGCCAGGCCCTCGTGGCGCGGCCGGTCCAGCATGACGACCGTGACGTCGGCCGGGGTCTCCCTCTTGGCCTTGGCGATGCGCCGGATGTTCTCGGCGACCGGGAGCCGGATGTCGACGACGTCGGCCGCATCGGGTCCGGTCGCGAGCTTGTCCATGTAGAACACCGCGGACGGGTCGTACATCGCGCCGCGGTTGGCGACGGCCATGACGGCGACGGCGTTGTTCATGCCCTTGGCGGTCAGGGTCGTGCCGTCGATCGGGTCRACGGCGACGTCGACCTCGGGGCCGGTGCCGTCACCGACCTGCTCGCCGTTGAAGAGCATCGGGGCGTTGTCCTTCTCGCCCTCACCGATGACGACGACCCCGCGCATGCTGACGGTCGAGATCATCGCGCGCATGGCCTCGACGGCGGCACCGTCGGCCTTGTTCTTCTCGCCGCGGCCGACCCAGCGGCCTCCGGCCATGGCTGCCGCCTCAGTCACCCTGACCAGCTCGAGAGCGAGGTTGCGATCCGGCTGGCTGTGCTTCATCAAGGTCCTCCGTCGGCGCAGAACAAGTCCGCGCCAGCCTAGCGGTGAGACCGCCCGGGTTTGGATGGTGTCCGGGAGTCGGGGACGATGGGGGCATGAGCAGCCCGTCGACCCCGTCGACACCCCCGGCAGAGAGCAGCACGACCCCGGAGCCGACCCAGCCGGCGGAGCCGACGGAGTCGGGGGAGGTCACGGAGCCGGCTGCTCCGCCGAGCCGGTACTCGCTCGGCACGTTCCCCAACATGTTCCGCTCGATGTTCGTCATCGGGCTGCTCGTCCTCGCGCTCGTGGCCATCGTGCCGCGGATCACGCACGTCCAGCGGCCGGCCGTCGACGCGGCTGGGAAGGCGGGCCAGGTCGCGGCGCAGACGACCTGGCCGATCCAGCTGCCCAAGGGCCTCGGCGACGGCTGGGTGCCGACGGTTGCGACGTACGCCCCGGGCACGGAGAAGGTCCCGACGTTCACGACGGTCTGGACCACCCCGAGCGGTGCCGACATCGCCCTCAAGCAGGCCGTCGGCCCGACGCAGGGCTGGGTCGACCGCTCCGTCGACGACGGCGCCGCCGCGGGCACCGTGACGGTCTCGGGTCGCACCTTCGAGAGGTTCGTCGCAAGCGACAAGGGCCAGCTCGCCTACGTGGTCAAGGGTCAGGGAGCCACGGGGCTGACCCTCGTGGCCACCGGGACGGCGCCGGAGGACGAGCTCAAGGCCTTCGTCGCGGCCCTGGGGCCGGTGACGCCGGCAACAGGCGCCAGTCCTGCGCCGTCCAGCCCGACCGGCTGACCGGCTGACCGGCTGACCGGCTGACCGGCTGGCCGACCGGTCGGTCAGGAGTCGTCGTCCTCGTCGAAGATGTCGTCGTCGGCGTGGAGCTCCTCGGCGGCAGCGGGCGGACGGGTGGCTCGCTCGACCTCGGCCTGTGCCCCGTCGAGCCAGGTCGCACAGTGCGCGGCCAGTGCCTCGCCGCGGCGCCACAGCTGCATCGAGTCCTCGAGCGGCGCCTGACCCGCCTCGAGCTTCGCGACGATCGCGACGAGCTCCTCGCGGGCGTCCTCGTAGCGCATGTCGGCGATGTCCGGGAACGAGCCGTCGGTCGTCGTCGCGTCAGCCATGGGCGTCACCCTACGACGTGGCGCCGTCGGCGCCGGTCGACACGGGCCGCACCCCGAAGTCGCCCCGGGCCACGCGGACGCGCAGCAGCTCGCCCACCCCGACGTCGCCCTGGTCCATGACGATGCGCCCGTCGCGGTGCTGGACGACGGCATAGCCCCGCTCCAGGGTCGACTGGGGGGAGAGGGCGACGACCTGCCGGCGCAGGTGCTCGGCCTGGTCGGCAGCACGGTGCAACCGCGCCTCCAGGCGCGTCGTGGCCCGCGCCCTCAGGGCCGCCACCTCCTGTCGTCGGACCCGGACGAGCGCGACCGGGTCGGCCATGACCGGGCGAGAGACGAGCGAGCGCAGACCCGACCGCTCCGCCTCGACCCGGCGGACCAGCGCCCGGCGCACGCGGTCGCGGGCTGCGTCGACGAGGGCACGCTCGTGGGCGGCGTCCGGAACGACCTTCTTGCCGGCGTCGGTCGGGGTCGACGCGCGCCAGTCGGCGACGAGGTCGAGCAGCGGCTGGTCGACGTCGTGTCCGATGGCGCTGATGACGGGGGTACTGGCCTGTGCGACCGCGCGGATCATCGCCTCGTTGGAGAAGGGCAGCAGCTCCTCGAGCGCACCACCGCCGCGCGCGATGACGATGACGTCGACGGCCGGGATCGCGTCGAGCTCGCGGAGCGCCTCGACCACCTCGGTGACCGCCGAGCTCCCCTGGACCGCGACCTCGCGGATCTCGAACACGACTGCAGGCCACCGACGCCGGGCGTTCTCGACGACGTCCTTCTCGGCCGCGGAGTTGCGCCCGGTGATGAGGCCGACACGGTGTGGCAGGAAGGGGATCGGCCGCTTGCGCCCGACGTCGAACACCCCCTCTGCGGCGAGCGTGCGCTTGAGGATCTCGACTCGGGCGAGCAGGTCACCGATGCCGACGGGACGAATCTGACGGGCCTCGAGCTGCAGGGTCCCGCGCTTGGTCCAGAAGGTCGGCTTGGCCTGGAGCACGACCCGAGCGCCCTGCGCGAGCGGGATCGGCATCGCGTTGACGGCGTTCATCGGCACCGACACGGACAAGGACATGTCGACGTCGGGATCGCGGAGGGTGAGGAAGGCGGTGCCCCCGCGTGGGTTGAACTGCACGACCTGGCCCTCGACCCAGAGCTGGCTCATCCGGTCGACGTAGTCGGAGATCTTGAGACTGAGCACGCGCACCGGCCAGGGCTGCTCGGCCGTCGTGTCGGCGGCCTTGTCGGGCAGCGGGCTCGTCATGCTCACGCCCGCAACGATAGAGGCGGACGGCGACTGCGGCCGTGCGGGGGCGCGCGGAGCCCCCCGTACGATGGGCCCATGAGCGAGCCAGTCGACCGGACGTCCGGCAAGAAGGTCCTCCTCGCGGCGCCACGCGGCTACTGCGCCGGTGTCGACCGGGCCGTCGTGACCGTCGAGAAGGCCCTCGAGCTCTACGGGCCGCCGGTCTACGTGCGCAAGCAGATCGTGCACAACAAGCACGTCGTCAACACCCTCGAGAAGCGCGGCGCCATCTTCGTCGACGAGACGGACGAGGTGCCCGAGGGAGCCACCGTCATCTTCTCCGCCCACGGCGTCGCTCCGGTGGTCCACGAGGAGGCAAAGGCCCGCAGCCTCAAGACGATCGACGCGACGTGCCCGCTCGTGACGAAGGTGCACCGCGAGGCCGTGCGCTTCGCCGACGACGACTTCGACATCCTGCTCATCGGCCACGAGGGCCACGAGGAGGTCGTCGGCACCTCGGGTGAGGCGCCGGAGCACATCACCCTCGTCGACGGGCCCGACGACGTCGCGAACGTCACCGTCCGCGATCCCGAGAAGGTCGTCTGGCTGTCGCAGACCACGCTCTCGGTCGACGAGACCATGGAGACGGTCGCCCGGCTCAAAGAGAAGTTCCCCGCGCTGCAGAGCCCGCCGTCCGACGACATCTGCTACGCCACGCAGAACCGACAGCTGGCGGTCAAGCAGATGGCCAAGGACACCGACCTCATGATCGTCGTCGGGTCGCGCAACTCGTCCAACTCCGTGCGTCTCGTCGAGGTCGCGGTCGAGCACGGCGCCCGGGACGGGCACCTCGTCGACTTCGCCRACGAGATCCAGGAGGAGTGGCTCGAGGGCGTGACGACCGTCGGCGTGACCTCGGGCGCCAGCGTCCCCGAGGTGCTCGTCCGTGACGTGCTGTCGTGGCTCGCCGAGCGCGGCTACGGCGAGGTCGAGGCCGTCATCGCCGCCGAGGAGTCGCTGCTCTTCTCGCTGCCGAACGAGCTGCGCCGCGACCTCAAGGCCCGCAAGGGTGAGGACGCCGGGAACGTGCGCCACGACGCCGCGTTCGAGGACTCCGGCTCACTGCACTGAGCCGCCGCGTCAGGCTGACGCTTCTCCGCTCGAGGCGTGCCCGCGCGAGGACTCCTGCGCCAGGAAGGCGTCGTCGCGTGCGGCGCGACCGAGGTCGTCGGTCAGCTCGGTCGCGCTGAGCGAGCGCGGAGCGACCTCGATGGGCGCCAGGGGTGGCGGGGCGTCGCTGGCCAGGTGCAGCTCGTGCATCCGGCGCGCCGTGACGAGCACGCGCGACTCGAGCGTGCCGACGAACTTGTTGTACTGCTCGACGGACCGCGAGAGCGACTGGCCCATCGTCGTCACGTGACCGCCCAGCGTGGCGAGTCGGGAGTGGAGTTCCTGCCCGATGGCGAGCAGCTCTCGGGCGTTCTGCTCGAGGGCGTCCTGCTGCCAGATGGCCCCGATGGTGCGGAGCACGGCGAAGAGGGTGCCCGGGGAGGCCAGGACGACCTTGCGCGACAGCGCGTGCTCGTAGAGGCCGGGGTCGTCGGCGAGGGCCGTCGCCAGGATCGCCTCGCCCGGGACGAAGCAGATGACGACCTCGGGGGAGCGGGTGAACGCCGTCCAGTACGCCTTCGCGGCCAGTCCCTCGACGTGCCGGCGCAGCGCGGTGGCGTGGGCGGCGAGGAGCTCCGCACGTTCGACCTCGGACACCGTCTCGCCGTGCGCCTGGAGGAAGTGTGCCATCGGTGCCTTGGAGTCGACGACGACATGGCGGGAGCCGGGCAGGTTGACGACGGCGTCGGGGCGCACGGTCGCCCCGTGTCGGCTCACGCTCGTCACCTGCTCGTCGAAGTCGCAGCGCGCGAGGAGCCCCGCGAGCTCGAGCACGCGACGCAGCTGCACCTCGCCCCAGGCCCCGCGGACCGTCGAGGCGTTGAGGGCGGTCGCGAGGGTGGCGGTCTCGGAGCGCAGCGACTCGGTGGACCGGCTCACCTCGCTGAGGCGCTCGCCGAGCTGCCCGAACTGGAGCGACCGGTCGCGCTCGAGCGCGCCCACCTGCCGCTCGACGCGGCCGATGGTGTCGCGCAGGGGAGCGAGCAGGGTTGCGGTCGTGTCGTCGACGTCTCGAGCGGACTCGAGGTCGGCCACGCGCTCACGCAGGACGTCGCGCTCGGCCTCGGCGCCGGCGGAACGGGCCAGCAGCGTGGAGCGGGCCGACAGCCACGCGAGCAGGCCGCCGACGAGTGCGCCGATGACGAGCCCGGCGATCAGCGCGGTGAGGTCCATGCGAGCACCGTCCCAGACGCCGCTGACACAGCCCGACTCCGACACCCGACGAGCCCCGTTGAGCCCCGTCGAGCCCCGTTCAGGCGAGCGACACCCGCCGGGGCCGGCGACACACCGTCTGCGGTGGGGCTCGGTCCTCGCGGTGTGCGGCTGCGCTGCAGACGTGGCACACGGCATACGCCCGGGTCGGCCGGGAGGGGGTGCGCGTCTGTTAGACCTAGCCCGTGAGCGAGTACGACGACGCGACCCGGCTCGAGTCCGGAGACGACCCCACGCAGTGGCGTGGCACCTTCCACGAGGAGTGGATGATCGGCAACGCCGTCAACGGCGGGCTCGTCATGACGACGGCGTTGCGCGCCCTCGGCAAGCACCTGTCCGCCGACCCCACCGAGACGACCGAGCACGTCGATCCCGTCGTGCTCTCCGCGTACTTCATGACGGCGTCGCAACCGGGTCCGTTCACGGTGACGACCGAGGTGATGCGCTGTGGCCGCAAGCTCTCCACGGGGCAGATGGCGATCCACCAGACGGATGACGACGGGCAGACCGTCGAGCGGATGCGCGCCATCGGCTCGTTCGGCAACCTCACCGACCTCGACGTCCAGCGCCAGGCGTCCCCGCCCGCGATGCCGCCGCCCGAGGAGTGCGTCTCGGCCGACCAGGCACCGCCCGACTTCCTCGCCAACGCGAAGTTCCTCGAGCGCCTCGACCTGCGCCTCGACCCGAGCACGGCCGGCTGGGCGATGGGCAAGCCGTCGATGCGGGGCGTCATGCGCGGCTGGCTGCGGCTGCGCGACGGCCGCGAGCCCGACACGACGATGCTCGTGATGGCCCTAGACGCCCTGCCCCCGGTCGCCTTCGACCTGGGCCTCTTCGGGTGGACGCCGACGCTGGAGTTCACGGGCCACGTGAGGCGTCGGCCCCAGCCTGGTTGGCTGCAGGTCTCCCTCGGCAGCGACACGCTCGGCGGCGGCATGATGGAGGAGGACGCCATGATCTGGGACTCCGCCGGCAACCTCGTCGCCCAGTCGCGTCAGCTCTGCGGCGTGCGGCTGCCGCGCTGAGCGCCATGGCCGTCCGGCTCGTCTACGAGACGCACTCGATCACCGAGGACAACGAAGCCGGCATCGCGACCGACTGGCTGCCCGGGCGACTCTCCGAGCAGGGGCAGCACCTCGCGCGCGTCCGCCTCGACCACGTCGACGTGCCCTTTCCGGGTGGTGGCCAGAGCTACCGCGACGTCGTCGACGCGACGGCCGGCTTCCTCGACGACGTGCGGCGTGACCACGACGGGAGCGGGTGCTCGTCATCGCCCACTCGGCCAACCGCTGGGCGCTGCAGCACCTCCTCGACGGCCGGCCGCTCGAGCAGCTCGTCAGCGAGCCGTTCGGGTGGCAGCCCGGCTGGGAGTGGACGCTCACCTGATCCCCGCGGGACGGCATACGCCCTCCGTGGTCGGCGGGCCGCCCGATCGCCACTAAACTCTTGTCCTCGTGGCACTCACCATCGGAATCGTCGGTCTCCCCAACGTCGGCAAGTCGACGCTCTTCAACGCGCTGACCAAGAACAACGTGCTCGCGGCGAACTACCCGTTCGCGACGATCGAGCCCAACGTCGGCGTCGTCCCGCTGCCGGACTCCCGCCTCGGCGCGCTCGCCGAGATCTTCTCCTCCGAGAAGATCCTGCCCGCCACGGTGAGCTTCGTCGACATCGCCGGCATCGTCCGCGGCGCCTCGGAGGGGGAGGGTCTGGGCAACAAGTTCCTCGCCAACATCCGTGAGGCCGACGCGATCTGCCAGGTCGTGCGCGCGTTCGAGGACGGCGACGTCGTGCACGTCGACGGCAAGGTCAGCCCCGCGAGCGACATCGAGACGATCCACACCGAGCTGATCCTCGCTGACCTGCAGACGCTCGAGAAGGCCGTGCCGCGCCTCGAGAAGGAGGCCCGGGTCAACAAGGACAAGAAGGCGGCCGTCGACCTCGCCGTTGCCGCGCAGAAGGTCCTCGAGGCAGGCGACACGCTCTATGCCGCCGGGCCGGGCGCCGGGATCGACCTCGCCGAGGCCAAGCAGCTGGGTCTGTTGACGACCAAGCCCTTCATCTACGTCTTCAACCTCGACGAGGAGCAGCTGGCGGACACCGAGCTCCAAGCCTCGCTGCGCGAGCTCGCCGCGCCGGCCGACGCGGTCTTCCTCAACGCCAAGCTCGAGATGGACCTCATGGAGATGGAGCCCGACGAGGCGCTCGAGCTGCTCCAGAGCTTCGGCGCCGAGGAGTCGGGGCTCGACCAGCTCGCCCGCACCGGCTTCCACACGCTCGGCCTGCAGACCTACCTCACGGCCGGTCCGAAGGAGTCGCGCGCCTGGACGATCGGCAAGGGCTGGACCGCCCCGATGGCCGCGGGCGTCATCCACACCGACTTCCAGCGCGGCTTCATCAAGGCCGAGATCGTCAGCTTCGAGGACCTCGTCGCGGCGGGGAACATGAACGCCGCCAAGGCCGCCGGCAAGGTCCGCATCGAGGGCAAGGACTATGTCATGGCCGACGGCGACGTCGTGGAGTTCCGCTTCAACGTGTAGAGCCGCAGGCGGAGTCCGGTCAGTGGGAGCAGGGTCGTTCTTACAGGCCTCTTACGAGCGGTGAGAGCACGGAGTGCCGGCCAGCAGGCGGCGGTTGACTGAGACAGCCCCAACCGCCACTCGAAAGGCACGGCTCATGAACACCACCCGCACATCGATCCTCGCGGCAGCCACCGCTGCGGCGGCTGCCGCGATGCTCGTCGGCGCCGTCGGCGCCGCGGGCGCCGCCATCCAACCAACCGGGTCTCGGGCCGTCGTCGGCCATGTCTACGAGGCGACCAATGCGTCGGGGAACAATGCCGTGGCCGTCTTCGACCGCTACCGGGATGGCTCCCTGCACCCAGCCGGGACCGTCGCGACCGGTGGCGCCGGGGCCGGCGCATCGCTGCACTCCCAAGGAGGGCTCGCCCGTGACGGCCGAATCCTGTTCGTGGTCAACGCGGGTGACGACTCGGTGTCTGCCCTGGCGTCGACTGAGCACGGCCTCGTCGTGCGTGACCGGATCAGCTCCGGCGGCGACTTCCCGGTGAGCGTCACCGTCCGGGACGGGGTGGGCTACGTGCTCAACCAGGGCAACGACACCATCAACGGGTTCAGCTACGACGCAAGCGGGCACCTGCGCCGGTTGCCCGGCTCCACTCGGCACCTGACGCCCAATCCAGCCGGTGGCACCACCGACGCGGCGCAGGTCTCCTTCACCCCCGACGGGCGCTCGCTCGTGGTGACGGAGAAGGCGGCCAACCGCATCGAGACGTTCGGCGTCGTCGGTGGCTCAGCCGGTCACGCGCGACCGCACGCCTCAGCAGGCACGACGCCGTACGGGTTCGACTTCGACCGGCGCGGGAGGGCCATCGTCTCGGAAGCTGTCACAGGGTCCGTCTCGTCCTACCGCGTTCGACCGTTCGGCGTGATCACCAGCGCCCTGCCGGACACGCAGCTGGCCGCTTGCTGGGTGGCCGTCGCCGGCGACCTGGCCTACGTCGTCAACGCCGCGAGTCCGTCGATCTCCGCGTACCGCATCGCCCACGACGGCTCGCTCACGCTTGAGGCGGCAGTCGCCGCCACCACCGGCGCCGGCCCGACCGACGCAACCGTCTCGCCCGACCGGCGGACCCTGTCGGTGCGACTCGGGGACGGGTCGGTGTCCTCGTTCACCATCGGCAGCCACGGGCAGCTCACCCCGGCGGGAACCGCCGCCGGGACCGCATACGGCCCGGCCGGCCTCACCGCCGACTGACCCGTTCGTCCGCGTCAGCAGGGTGCCCGCTCCACACAACGGGCACCCTGCYAGACACCCCGGAAGGTCTGACCGGGCCCACACCCGCAGCACTAACCTTTGAAGATGCCAGTCCGCAGTTCCCCTGCGGTGCAAGGAGCTGAGCGTGGCTGAGGTGCTCGTCGTCGACGACGACCAGACGGTGCGCGAGGTCGTGGTGTCATACCTTCGGGCCGGAGGGCACGAGGTCACCGCAGTGGGCAACGGTGAGGCCGCCTTGTCGGCGATGCAGCGCCGTCGCGCCGACCTCGTGGTTCTCGACCTGATGCTGCCCGGGGTCGGTGGCCTCGAGGTGTGCCGGCGGTTGCGGGAGAGCACCGACGTGCCGATCATCATGCTCACCGCCCTGGGTTCCGAGTCCGACCGCCTGGTGGGGCTGCGGCTCGGGGCGGACGACTACGTCACCAAGCCGTTCAGTCCGCGCGAGCTGGCCCTGCGAGTGGATTCGGTGCTGCGCAGGGTGCAGATGGGGAACATGCGCGGCGCCCGCGTGAGCGACGGCACGCTCGTCGTCGATCCCGGCGCGCACGTCGTGACACTGGACGGGCAACCTCTGTCCCTGACGGTGCGCGAGTTCGACCTGCTGCACTTCCTCATGTCCCACGCTGCTGAGGTCTGGACGCGCGAAGACCTGTTGCGCGAGGTCTGGGGCTGGTCCTTCGGGGACCAGTCGACCGTCACGGTCCACGTCCGGCGGCTGCGCGAGAAGGTCGAGGCCGACCCGACGCGGCCGACGAGGCTGCTGACCGTCTGGGGAGTCGGCTACCGATGGGAGCTGTCGTGACGCACGACCAGCTCCTCATCGTCCTCATCGCGGGGGGCTGGTCCTTGGCGATCGGACTGGTCGGCGCGCTGTTCGGGTGGCGCACGAGGCGTGCGCCGATTCAGTGGTCCGCATGGCTGATCACCGCCGTCGCGATCGGAGGGGTCGTGGCCGGGGTGGTCGGCACGGCGCAGGCGATGTTCCTGTCCCGGCACGACCTCGCCGTCATCGTCCTCGTCTGCGCCGTCTCGGGAGCGGTGTCGACGGCGTTCTCCCTGCTGTTGGCCCGTACGCTCGTCAACTCGACCCTCCGGTTGCGGGGCATGGCCGCCGAGCTCGGAGCCGGAGAGGTCGTCACGCCGACGGGTGCCGAACCGCGCGAGATCCGGGCGGTTGCTGACGAGCTGGCCCGGAGCGGCGACCTGCTGCGCGCGGCCCGGGCGCGCGAACGGCAGCTCGAGCAGTCACGGCGCGAGCTCGTGGCGTGGGTGTCGCACGACCTCCGGACACCGTTGGCCGGACTGCGCGCGATGGCCGAGGCACTCGAGGACGGCCTGGCCCCTGATCCTGCCCGTTACCACCACCAGATGCTCAAATCGGCCGACCGCATGACGGCCATGGTCGACGACCTGTTCGAGCTGTCCCGGATCCACGCCGGCACTCTCAACCTCTGCGTGCAGCCCTTGGCGCTGCGCGACGTCGTGAGCGAGTGCCTGGCCGGTGCGAGCCCGGTCGCCGCAGCCGGGCGCGTCGCGATCGACGGTGAGGTCGGCCCGGATCTCGAGGTGCGCGCCGACCCGGACGCCCTGTCGCGAGTGGTGGGCAACCTCGTGATGAACGCGATCCGGCACACCCCAGCGGACGGTGCGGTCCTGGTGGAAGGACGCCGGGACGGCGCAGCCATCGAACTCAGCGTCACGGACGCGTGCGGAGGAATCCACCCGGACGAGCTCGAGCGCGTGTTCGACGTGGCCTGGCGAGGCAGCTCAGCCCGGACCCCGGAGACGGGGACCGGCGCCGGGCTGGGACTGGCGATCGTCCGGGGCCTCGTCGAGGCGCACCGGGGGACCGTGAGCGTGAGCAACCACGGGCCGGGGTGCAGGTTCCTCGTGCGACTGCCCGCCTGACACCAAACGCGAAACCCCCGACCGAATGGTCGGGGGTTTCGCTCGGGACCGAAGTCACCGAAGGTATCTGAGGTCAGATGCCCTTGACCTTCTCGGCCTGGGGGCCCTTGGGGCCCTGCGTGACGTCGAACTCGACCTTCTGGCCCTCCTGCAGCTCGCGGTAGCCGCCGCTCTCGATGGCCGAGTAGTGAACGAAGACATCGGCGCCGCCGCCGTCCTGCTCAATGAAGCCGAAGCCCTTTTCGCTGTTGAACCACTTCACGGTGCCTGTTGCCACTGGTGTTGCCTCTTCTTGTCAGCGAGGCCTCCCTTGTGGAGACCCCAGGCTGCCGATGGTCACGACGAGCGCGGCACGCGACCTTCGCGCGATGGCTCGGTCGAGCCGAGTCCGTTCATACGTGGACTCAGACGGCAACCGGGAACGACGGTAGCAGCCGCTGGCGTCTTTGCCCCGGTCAACCGCGTTATGGGACAACGCGATGACCGGGGATTTGGGAAGAGCGGCGGGCATCTGGCCGTTTTGCGTACCAGCGACGGACCCGGACCTAGCCTTGACGCATTCGGGTCCAGGGCGGTCTCCCTCAGGAGCGCAGATGTTTGCTCGCCAAGGTGTTGTCCGGTCAGCGTTTGCCAGCGTCGTGATTGCTGCCCTCGCGGTGGTGTCAGCAACGTCCGCGCAGGCCGTCGTGCCGACCGCGCCGGCCCAGACCTGGGGTGTGAACGGCAGGGTGTCGGCCATCCTGCCCCTGCCGAGCGGCAGGGTGGTCGTCGGCGGGTCGTTCACGTCCGTGGTCGACAGCGCCGGGACCACCCAGTTCGCTGCAACCAACCTCGCGCTCTTCGATCCGGCGAGCGGTCAGTTCGACGCGGCCTGGCGCCCCAGCGTCAACGGTTCGGTGAACGCGCTGGCGACCGATGGAGCCCGGCTGTACCTCGGCGGCGCGTTCAGCAAGGTCGGCGGCGTCAACCGGGACAAGCTGGCTGCCGTCACGCTGAGCAGCGGCGCACTCGACCCCGGCTGGGTGGGCCCCCAGCTCGACGGCCCCGTCGACGTCATGCGGCTCAGCGCCGGTGCACTCTTCGTGG
>NZ_JBFULD010000092.1:0-13002 GCF_056400505.1 Terrabacter sp. P5_B1 | reverse complement strand
CGATGATCCTCGGTCACGCACACCCCGAGGTCCTCGCGGCCGTGAACGAGGCCGCCGCGCACGGCTTCTCGTTCGGCACGCCGAGTGAGAACGAGGTGCGCCTCGCCGAGGAGATCGTCGCCCGTGTCGAGCCGGTCGAGCAGGTGCGCCTCGTCAACTCGGGCACCGAGGCGACGATGTCGGCCATCCGCCTCGCGCGCGGGTTCACCGGGCGCGACGTCATCGTGAAGTTCGCCGGCTGCTACCACGGCCACGTCGACGCGCTGCTGGCCTCGGCCGGCTCCGGGGTCGCGACGTTCGCCCTCCCCGACTCGGCCGGTGTGCCGCGGTCGAGCGCCGGCGAGACGATCGTGCTGCCCTACAACGACCTTCCCGCGCTCGAGGCCGCCTTCGCCGAGCGGGGCCACGAGATCGCCGCCGTCATCACCGAGGCTGCGGCCGGCAACATGGGCGTCGTCCCGCCGGCGCCCGGCTTCACCGAGGGCCTGCTGCGCGTCACCAGGGCGCACGGCGCCCTGCTCGTCTCCGACGAGGTGATGACCGGCTTCCGCTGCAGCGCCTCCGGCTTCTACGGCCTCGAGGGACCGTATGCCGCGGGCGCGCCCGACCTCTTCACCTTCGGCAAGGTCATGGGCGGGGGCTTCCCGACGGCGGCCTTCGGCGGCCGCGCGGACGTCATGGCGCTGCTCGCGCCGCAGGGGCCCGTCTACCAGGCCGRGACGCTGTCCGGGAACCCCGTCGCCTCGGCCGCCGGGCTCGCGACGCTGCAGGGCTGCACCCCCGCGGTGTACGACCGTCTCGACGTCGTCTCGCGCACGATCGCCGGCGCCGTCGCCAGCGAGCTGGGCGCCGCCTCGGTGCCGCACACCATCCAGTGGGCCGGATCGATGTTCTCCGTCTTCTTCCGCGACGGCGCCGTCACGAGCTACGACGACGCCAAGGACCAGGACACCGGCGCCTTCCGCCGGTTCTTCCACTCGATGCTCGGCCAGGGCGTGCACCTGCCGCCGAGCGCGTTCGAGTCGTGGTTCGTGTCGGCGGCGCACGACGACGAGGCCGTCGACCACGTGCTCGCGGCGCTCCCCGCCGCGGCCCGCGCCGCCGCCACCCCCGACTGACGGCACCGGGGAGTGGCGGCGGGCCACCCGGCATATGCCACAAGGTGCCCGGGGCATTGTCGGGGCGTCCGGGGTGGAGGACGCTGGTCGGTGACGGCGGCGCCGTCCGGGTGTCGCCCCGACTGAGGGAGGTGGAGTCGTGCACGCACGCTCCACGACGGTCATGGGCCGTCCCGAGATGATCGAGACCGGCATCGCGCACGTGCAGGACGTGGTGATGCCGCAGGTCAGGGGGATGGACGGCTGTGTCGGGTTGTCCATGGTCGCCGACCGCGTCAGCGGCCGGTGCATCGTCACGACGGCCTGGCGCGACGAGGCTGCGATGCGGGCCACGGCCGACAGCGTCGCCCCCCTGCGGCAGCAGGCGGCCGAGCTCCTCGGCGGTGAGGCCACGGTCGACGAGTGGGAGATCGCCTACCTCCACCGCGACCACCGTGTCGCGGACGGCGGCTCGGCCCGGGTGACGTGGGCCGAAGGGGACCCGACGAAGATCGACTCCATCCTCGACGCCTTCCGGATGGGGATCATGCCGCGGGTCGAGCAGCTCGAAGGGTTCTGCAGTGCAAGCCTCTTCGTGGACCGCACGTCCGGCAGGTGCTGTGTGACGGCGACCTACGACTCGCCCGAGGCGATGGTGGCGACCCGCGACGCGGCGATGGGGCTGCGGGCCGACCTCGTGCAGGACACCGGCATGAGGATCACCGAGATCGGCGAGTTCACGCTCGCCATCGCCCACCTGGACGCGCCCGAGCTCGTCTGAGCCGGTTCGGGCTGGTTCGGGCTCCCGAGCAGCTGCCCTAGTGGACGGCGGCGAGCAGCACGCCGACGCCCACGAAGAGTCCGCCGAAGACGCGGTTCAGGGTGCGCTGGCCCGACTCTCGCTGGGTCAGCCGCCCGAGCCCGCGTGCCGCCGCGGCGAAGAAGAACCACATGACGATGACGTCGATGGCGACGATCGTCGCGGCGAGCACGGCGTACTGCTCGGGCAGCGGGCGCTCCGGACGGATGAACTGCGGCGTGAACGCGAGGAAGAAGACGACCGCCTTCGGGTTGGTGAGGTTGACGAGGAGACCTCGGCGAAACATCGACCACGCCGGTTCGCGGTCCCCCGGCCCGACCCGGGCGACGCTTGCCCGCGAGCGGAACTGGCGCACCCCGAGGTAGACGAGGTAGGCGGCCCCGGCATACCGGATGACGTTGAAGAGCACGGGTGAACCCGCGACGAGGACGCCGACCCCGGCGGCCACGACGGCGAGGTGGGCGAGCAGCGCGACCTGCTGACCGAGGATGCCCCAGATCGAGCGGGTCCAGCCGGACCCGAGCGAGTTGGCCATCGTGTTGACGGCACCGGCCCCGGGGGTGAGGGAGATGAGCACGCCCGCCCCGACGAGCGTCAGCCAGACATTCCACGACACGTCGTGGAGTGTAGGCGGCGTCGTCCTGCCGTCGCCCGGTGTCCCACGGACGTTGCAGCACGTCACAGGGGGTGCACAGGCTCGGGTGCGGATTCGGTCCTGAGCAGCACGTTTGAGAGACTGTCGTCCATGGGTCAGAGCACGAGCGGGGAGTCGGCGGGCGCCGCCGACCTCACGGTCGTGCACCTCATGCGCCACGGCGAGGTCCACAACCCCGAGGGCGTGCTCTACGGCCGCCTCGACGGTTTCCACCTGTCCGAGCTCGGCCGCGACATGGCGCGTCTCGTCGCGGCCCACCTCGAGACCAACGACATCACCCACGTCGTCGCGTCGCCGCTCGAGCGGGMCCAGGAGACGGCGGCCCCGATCGCCACCGACCACGGCGTGCAGATCGCCCCCGACGTGCGCGTCATCGAGTCCGAGAACCAGTTCGAGGGTCGCAGCGTCGGCCTGGGCGACCTGATCCACCCGCGCAACTGGCACCTCTTCACCGACATCACGAAGCCGTCGTGGGGCGAGCCCTACGAGGACATCGCCACCCGGATGCTGGCGGCGATCGCCGACGCCCGCGACGCCGCCCGCGGCCACGAGGCCGTCGTCGTCAGCCACCAGCTCCCGGTCTGGACGGTGCGCAACAAGCTCGAGGGCCGACGCCTGTGGCACGACCCCCGCAAGCGGGAGTGCACCCTGGCGTCGCTCACCTCCCTGACCTACCACGGTGACGAGCTCGCCTCGATCACCTACTCCGAACCGGCCGCCCAGCTGCTCGCGAGGGCGAGCAAGAGCGTGGGCGCCTGATGGACCAGCTCGACCGACGCACCGCGCTGCGGTGGGCCGCCGTCGCCGTGGCCGGTGGCCTCGCCACCTTCACTGCCGCCTGCTCGACCGACCCGAACTCCGTCGCGGACCAAGCCCGCTCAGGTGACCGGAAGGGTTACGTCGCCGGCGACGGCTCGATCGAGCAGCTGCCCGTCTCCGACCGTGGCGAGCCGGTCAAGCTCGAGGGCACGACCCTCGACGGCAAGCCGTGGAGCAACGCCGAGCGCGCCGGCACCGTCCTGGTCGTCAACGTGTGGGGATCCTGGTGCCCACCGTGCATCGAGGAGACCCCCGCGCTGCAGAAGGCGTGGGAGAGCGTGCAGGCCAAGGGCAGCAAGGTCGAGTTCCTCGGCCTCGACAAGCTCGAGGGCGCGGACACCGGCCGCGCCTTCCTCACCGCCAACAAGGTCACCTACCCCTCGCTCGCCTACGACGGCGGCGTGCCGATCCTCTCGCTCCAGGGCAAGGCCTCGGCCACCCCGACGACCCTCGTCCTCGACCACGAGGCCCGCATCGCGGCCCGCGTCTCCGGCCCGGTCACCACGACGACGCTGCTCGGGCTCATCGACGACGTCCTCGCCGAGAAGGCCTGAGACCGACGTGGGTACCGAGCTCGCCACCGGCTCGCTCCTCGTGGCAGCGCTCGTCGCCCTCGTGGCCGGGTTCGTCTCGTTCGCCTCTCCCTGCGTGCTGCCGCTGGTCCCCGGCTTCCTCGGCTACGTCACCGGACTCTCCGACGTGTCGCTCGAGAAGCGGTCACGGGGGCGGCTCGTGCTCGGGGCGCTGCTCTTCGTCCTGGGCTTCACCGTCGTCTTCCTCGTCGCCGCAGCCGCCGTCTCGGCCGTCGGGCTGGCCTTCCGTGAGCACCAGAGCGCGCTGCTGCGCGTCGGCGGAGCCGTCGTCCTCGTCATGGGACTGCTCTTCCTCGGGATCGGGCGGTCGTATGCCGTCCCCGTCAGCTGGCGCCCGCGCGCGGGTCTCGGGGGGGCGCCCCTGCTCGGCGCCGCGTTCGCGATCGGGTGGTCCCCGTGCATGGGGCCGACGCTCGGGGCGATCCAGGCGATGGCCGCGCCCATCTCGGCGGAGTCCGGCTCGATCGGTCGAGGCCTCGCGCTGGCGGCCGTCTACTCGATCGGCCTGGGCCTGCCCTTCGTCCTCATGGCCGCCCTCTGGGAGCGCGCCGGCACCGCGAACGACTGGCTGCGCCGTCACCGCCGCGCCCTGCAGAACCTCGGAGGGCTGCTCCTCGTCGCCGTGGGGCTGCTCATGCTGACCGGGGTCTGGGAGGACGTCATCGTCTGGCTCCAGGTGCGACTCGTCAACGGCTTCCAGGTGGCGATCTGACATGAGCACCCACACGAACCCGGCGATCGACCCCGGCACCGACCCCGACGCCGACCCCGCCACCGAGAAGAGCGCGAGGGGCGGCACGGGCGCCCAGGGAGCCCAACGCATACGCAAGGGCATCCGGCCCGACCGTCAGGAGCCGATGCTGCCGACGCTCGGCGTCGTCGGGATGCTCCGCTGGGGCTGGCGCCAGCTGACGAGCATGCGCACGGCGCTCTTCCTGCTCCTGCTGCTCTCGATCGCCGCCGTGCCGGGCTCGATCTTCCCGCAGCGCAACATCGACGCCGGTCGGGTCGCCGACTACATGGCGCAGAACCCGACGACGTCCCCGTGGCTCGACCGGCTCGGCTTCTTCGACGTCTACGCGTCCCCGTGGTTCTCGGCGATCTACCTGCTGCTCTTCATCTCCCTCGTCGGTTGCATCGTGCCGCGCACCAAGGTGCACCTCTCGGCCCTGCGCTCGACCCCGCCGCGCGCTCCCGCACGGCTGAAGCGGCTCGACGAGCACACCGAGCTCACGACCACCCTGTCGCCTGACGAAGCCCTCGATGCAGCACGGAAGGCCCTGAAGCGCAAGCGGTTCCGTGTGCACTCACACGACGGCACGAGCGTCTCCGCCGAGTCCGGCTACCTCCGCGAGACCGGCAACCTGCTCTTCCATCTCGCGCTCACGGGCATCATCATCGGCATGGCCGTCGGGCACCTGCTCGGCTGGCGCGGCGACATCATCCTCGCCGAGGGCGACAAGTTCGCGTCGTCGGCGGGCACCTACAACACGATCTCACCGGGCCCCTGGGTCGACACCGAGACGTTGCCGCCCTTCGTCCTGTCGCTCGACAGGCTCCACGTCGAGTTCAACGAGATCCCCGGTCGTGACTTCGGCAAACCGCGGCTCTTCGAGGCCCAGACGACGTTGCAGAGCGGGCCAGGCGCGTCGAAGAGCAGCGAGAGCGTCTCGGTCAACCACCCGGTCACCGTCGACGGCGCCGACATCTTCCTGCTCGGCAACGGCTACACCCCGGTCATCACGGTGCGCGACGCGAAGGGCGCCGTGCTCTACCGCGAGGCCACGCCGTTCCTCCCGCAGGATCCGAACTACCGGTCCGTCGGCGTCATCAAGGTGCCGTCGGCCTCGCCCAAGCAGCTCGGCTTCACCGGCTTCTTCCTGCCGACGGCCGAGCCGACCTTCACCAACGGCCCGGTGTCGCTCTTCCCCGACGCGAACAACCCCGAGATCGCGATGTCGCTGTGGGAGGGCAACCTCTTCCCCGGTGGTGCACCCCAGTCGGTCTACACGCTCAACACCGAGCAGATGAAGCAGGTGCTGCAGCCCAACGGGTCGCCGGCACTGTTCCGCCTCAAGCCCGGACAGACCAAGCAGCTGCCCGGCGGCCGTGGCTCCATCACCTTCGACAGCGTCAAGCGGTTCGCCGGCCTGTCGGTGCGCACCGACCCGGGTGCCCCGCTCAGTCTCGTCAGTGCCGTCCTCGCCACCCTCGGCCTCATCCTCGGCCTCACCATCAAGCGCCGCCGCGTCTTCGTCCGCGTCCGTCCGGCCCCGACGGACGCAGGTGCCGACCCCGACGCCGGGGGCACCCTTGACAGCCCGCCCGCCGCCGACGGACGACGGGCTACCGTGGTCACCATCGGTGGCCTCTCGAAGGACTCCGACCCCGGGCTCGCCGCGATCGTCACCGCGATCACGACCGGCGTGCACGACCGCCTTGCAGAACGGACCGACCGCTCGTGAACCTCGCAGCCAACGCCAACGCCGCGCTCTACGCGTCGATGATCGTCTACACACTCGCCATGCTCGCCTTCACCTGGCACCTGGCGGCGCGAGTGCCGAAGGTGGTCGACTCCGACGTCGCGGCCGCCCCGGCCGACGAGCGCGCGGGTGTCCTGGTCGGGGCCGGCGCGCCGACGACGACCGAACGCCGTCCGGCGGCGTCGGGTGCGGCTGGGGCCGGGTTCGAGGAGAGCCTGAAGAGCCGCCAGCGCGGCAGCATCGCCCTGATGCTGACCTACCTCGCGTCGGCGCTGCTCGTCGCGTCGGTGCTCATGCGCGGGCTGGCCGTGGGTCGCCCCCCGTGGGGCAACATGTTCGAGTTCGCGACCGCCGCGGCTGCCGCCGTCGGTGCGGCCTACAGCGTGCTCGCCAGGCGCAACAGCTGGCAGTGGCTCGGCGTCTTCATCGTCACCCMGATCCTGCTCGTGCTCGGCCTCGCGCTCACGGTGCTCTACACGGAGGCCGGCGAGCTCATGCCGGCCCTGAAGTCCTACTGGCTCGGCATCCACGTGTCGGTGGCCTTCCTCGCCGTCTCCTTCTTCACCCTCGCGTTCGCGGTCGGCGTGCTCTACCTCGTGCGCCTGCGCCGCGAGGAGAAGCCCCCCGCCAAGCCCGGCTTCCTCGAGTCGCTGCCGAGCTCGACGTCACTCGAGCACACGGCATACAGCCTCAACATGGTCGCGTTCATCCTGTGGACGTTCACGCTCATCGCGGGGGCCATCTGGGCCAAGCAGGCTTGGGGCGCCTACTGGCAGTGGGACCCCAAGGAGGTGTGGACGTTCGTCATCTGGACGGTCTACGCCGCCTACATGCACAGCCGCGCGACGGCCGGCGTCGACCACCGCAGGTCGATGTACATCGCGCTCGCGGGCTACGTCGCCGTCCTCATCAACTTCACGCTGGTCAACCTCGTGTCGACCTTCGTGGGCATGCACAACTACTCAGGCATGTGATCTGACATGGTCCGCTACTCCCTGCTCCGCATCCTGATCTTCTTCGGGTTCCTCTTCCTCTTCTGGCTCATCGGGCTGCGCAACAACCCGGTGCTCCTGCTCGGAGCGTCGGCCCTCGCGTCGGCCGCCGCGTCCTACATCCTGCTGCGCGGCATGCGCGACGAGATCACGGCCAAGCTGATCGACCGGCACGAGGCCAAGCTCGTGGCGAAGCAGGAGGTCGACCCGACGAGCGACGAGTTCGCCGAGGACGCCGAGGACGAGCGCCCCGTGCGTGACGCGGACTCCACGGGCGCGGCAGCCGCCGAGGACCCCCGCAGGGCCGACCACTAGGCCGGGGGGACGGTCCGGGTCGCCATCGGGTTCGCCATCCGGGTCGCGATGCGCGTCGCCGTCGCGGCGGCGTCGTCCCCGACGCCGAAGAGCAGTGCCGACCGGCGCCGCCGGAGGAAGTGCACCCCGACGAAGTGCAGGTCGGGTGCGACCACGCTCTCGCCGTCGACGTGCACCGGGAACCCCTGGTCGTCGACGAGGCCGGGCACGTCGATCCACTCGGAGTAGCGCGACCGGAAGCCCGTCGCCACCACGACGGAGCCGAGAGCACGCACCGGCACCGAGTCGACCGGCGGCGGCTCCAACGCCGCGGGCTCGGGCAGCTCGGGCGGCTGCGTGCCGACGGCGACGCAGGACCGGACCACGAGATCGCGCAGCATCCGGTAGGCGTCGTCGGACCAGGCGAGCGTCGCCGTCAGGTCGGGCGCGAGCCGCACCTCGCCGTCGATGACGCCGACCGCGTGGCCCCCGAGCCGCACGCCCAGGGCGTGCAGCGTCCGGAAGTGCACGTCGTGGCCTCCGCCGACCCCGCTCGCCTGCGGGTTGGCCCCCAGCCGGGCTGCCGGTGCTGCGAGCTGCGCCGGGGTCTGCTCGAAGAACGGCGTGTCGAGGAGCCAGTCGAAGACGTCCCGGCCGCCCGGCCGGCGTGGGAACCACGGGGCACGGCCGCACGCCATGACGACCTCGCGTCCGGCGAGCGCGAGCTCCTCGGCGATCTGGCAGGCGCTCTGCCCGCTGCCGACGACGAGCACCGGTCCGTCGGGCAGCGCACCGGGGTTGCGGTAGTGGAGCGTGTCGACGCACGGCACGTCGGGGGAGAGCGACGCGAGTCCGGCCGGCACGTGCGGTCGCTGGTAGGCACCGGTGGCGACGACGACGACCCGACTGCGGACCGGCCCGGAGTCCGTGGTGAGCACGAAGCCGCCGTGGGGTGCCCGGGTGAGCTTCCGCACGGCCACTCCCTGGCGCACCCGACCCAGCCGGCCGGCATACGCCTGCAGGTGTTGGGCGATCTCGGTGCGGGACATGAAGCCGTCGGGGTCGTCCCCGTCGTAGGTCGCCCCGGGCAGTCGCACCGTGTGGTTGGGGCCGACGAGCGTGAAGCTGTCCCAGCGGCCCAGCCATGACGACCCCGGCGAGCTCTCTTCGAGCACGACGTGCTGCACGTCCCGCCGGGCCAGCTCGTGGCTCGTCGCGAGCCCCGCCTGCCCGGCCCCGATGACGACGACGTCGATCTCCTCGACCACGGGTCCACCGTGGCACCTGCGGCCGTCCGGGTCAGCGAAACGGCCTCAACGGCCGGTCGGTCAGGCGCGCCCGAGGGCGAGACCGACGGCGAGCAGCACCGACCACGCCAGCTGGAACTGGCCGGTGCCGGCCAGGGCCGGGATGAGACCCGGACCGGTGGCGCGGCCGACGACCGCCTGCATCGGCCGCACGACGAGCGGGGCGGCCAGGACCGCGAGCAGCGCCCACGGGGAGGTGAGCGCGGCGAGGCCGGTCATGACGAACGCCACCGCGACGAGCACGACGTAGAAGGATCGCGTCCCGGACTCACCCATCCGCACCGCGAGCGTGCGTTTGCCGTGCTCGCGGTCGGTCGGGATGTCGCGCAGGTTGTTGGCGACGAGGATCGCCGAGGCGAGGGCGCCCACCCCGATCGCGCCCCACCAGCCGGCTGCCGTCGGCGGCGTCATCGTCGCCATCGTGCCGAGGGTCGCGACAAGGCCGAAGAAGACGAAGACGAAGACCTCGCCCAGCCCGAGGTAGCCGTAGGGCCGGGACCCACCGGTGTAGTACCACGCCGCCACGATGGCGGCCGCACCGATCGGGATCATCACCCACAGGCCGGAGAGGCCGACGAGGGCCAGGCCCATGAGGCCCGCGAAGAAGAAGCACGCGAACGCCGCGATCTTGACCGACCCGGGCGCGGCCAGGCGCTGGCCGACGAGGCGCACCGGGCCCACCCGCACCTCGTCAGTGCCGCGGATGCCGTCGGAGTAGTCGTTGGCGTAGTTGACCCCGACCTGGAGAGCCAGGGCCACGACGAGGGCGAGAAGGGCATACGCCCAGACGACGTGACCGGTCTGGTAGGCGGCACCGGTGCCGACGAGGATGGGGGAGACGGCGGCGGGCAGCGTGCGAGGGCGCGCGCCCTCGATCCACTGGGACAGAGTGGCCATGGAGTTCTCGGGGCGTCCTTCTACAGCTTGCGGAGGAAGTCGGGGTCGTCGTCGGGCCCTAGTGGCCCTCGGGGTCCTCGCGGCCCGGACGGCCCGGGCGGCCGGCGACCCGGCCCTCGTGGCGTGGGACCGCCGCGGGCACCGGCTCGGCCGGCCACGAACCAGCCGATCGGCCCGAGGACGGGCACGAGGACCGTGATGAGCCAGACCGGTTTGGGCATCGTCCGCACCACGCGGTGGTCGGTCTGCACGCAGTCGACGAACGCATAGATCGAGGCGAAGACGACGAGGGCGACGAGCATGACGCGCAGCACGACGACCTCCTTCGGCGAGGGTGGGAACACCCTTATCTTGCCACCGCTCAGGCGGGACCCTGAACGGCGCGTCGGATGGCGGCCCGGTCGGGCTTGCCCGGCCCGCGCTGCGGGATGGAGGCGAGCACGAGCACCCGGCGCGGGAGCGCTGTGTCAGGGAGTATGCCGCGCAGGCGCTCACGCACCTGATGCGTCGTCAGGTGCGCGGTGGGGTCGACGAGGGTCACTGCGGCACAGACGGACTCGCCCCACTCCGGGTCGGGGAGCCCGAGGACCACCACGTCGAGGACGTCGTCGAGGTGCCGTGCCATGGCGTCCTCGACGACCCCGGGGTTGATCTTGAGCCCGCCGGTGTTGATGACGTCGTCGGCGCGGCCGTTGATGACGAGCAGGCCGTCGTCGTCGAAGTGGCCGAGGTCGTCGGTGCGGAACCACCGCACGCCGTCGGGGTCGACGGTGAACGCGTCACGGGTCAGGCCCGGCTCGCCGAGGTAGCCGTCGGCGACGGTGTCGCCGCCGAGGACGACGTGCCGGTCGTTGTCGACRTGGACCCGGCTGACAGGCAGGGGGGTGCCGTCGTAGACGCAGCCGCCGGCCGTCTCGCTCATGCCGTAGGTGAGGCTGAGGACGACTCCGAGGGCGCGAGCGCGCTCGACGAGCGCGGGAGGTGTCGCGGCGCCGCCGACGAGCACGCCGTCGAAGCCGCGCAGGGCCGCCACCCCCGAGGGATCGTCGACGAGCCGCGACAGCTGGGTGGGCACGAGCGCCGTGTAGCGCCGCATGGCAGCGCTCGGCGGGTGGACCCGGGACGCCGCGGCAGCGAACGCCGCGACGGAGAAGCCGTCACGCAGATCGAGCACGGCCGGGGCGACCCCCGCGGCGACCGAGCGCAGCAACACCTGCAGCCCGGCGACGTGGTGGGCCGGCATGGCGAGCAGCCACGCGCCGCTGCCGCCGAGGACCTGGTGCGTCGCCCTCGCCGACCGCTCGAGCGCGTCCGCCGTCAGCAGCGCGCGCTTGGGGCGGCCGGTCGAGCCGGACGTGCCGATCGCGACCCCGAGCCCGTCGGGCAGGTCGGCCGGGTCGTGGGACGGCACCGGCGGCGGCAGGTCGTCCGCGGCATACGGCAGCACGGGGGAGCGGCCGGTCAGGGCCGCCTCGAGGGCGGGCAGCACGTCGAGGACGGCGGGTCCGGCGGGGATCGCCAGCGGTCTGGGGGACGGCGCGGCCATCAGGCACGTCTCGCTCTCGGTCGTGCGGTCGGTGTGGCGCGGCGGCGCTGCCGGGCCGCCATGGCGACGGTCCACACGAGCACGACCGCGCAGACGGGGAACCCGACGTAGGGGTTGAGGGGGAGCACGATGCCGAGGGTGCCGCCGACGACCCAGAGCACCTGGAGCATCGTCTCGGACCACGCGAAGACCGACGTGCGGACGTTCTCGGGGACCTCGCGCTGCACGAGGGCGTCGAAGCAGAGCTTGGACAGCTGCGCCGAGTGGCCCTGGACGAAGCCGAGCAGGGCGAGGGTCCACACGCCGTACCAGATGCCCGCCGCGGCGCAGCAGACCGTCGCGGCGAGCACCGACACCATCGCGATGCGCTCCGGCCGCTGGTCGCGCACGACGTTGCCGACGACGCTCCCGAGCGCGTTGCCGATCCCGATGGCGACGGCGATGATCGCGAGGACGACCTCGCCGCGGATGCCGCCGATGGGGTGCTCCTTGGCGAGGAACGCCATGAAGAGGATGAGGAAGCCGGTGAGCACCCGCGTGCCCCCCGTCGACCACATGGCGTGCATGACCGGCCAGGGGATCGCCTGCTTGCGGCGACGGAAGCGGCCCACCGGTCCCAGCGAGTCGACCGTGAGGGTGTCGCCGTCCGTGGGCGTATGCCGTGTCGCGGGGGAGCCCGACCAGCCGCGCTGGGTGCCGCGGAGCGAGCTGCGGGCCGGCGGGGTCCCCGTGTCGCTGCCGTCGGTGCCGTCGGTGCCGTCGGTGCCGTCTCGTGCTGGGACGCTGACGGGGATCGCGGTCGTGTCGTCGATGGACACCTCACCTAGGGGGGAGTCGACACGCTCCGGCAGTCGGATGGCCTGGACGGTCCCGATGACGAAGACGACGAACGCGACCCGGAGCGCCCAGGCCGGACCGGCGAGCATCGCCACGCCGCCGAACGCGCCCCCGACGACGGCCCCGACGACCCCGGCCATCGACACGCGTGAGTTCGCCTTGACGAGGGTGATGCCTGGCGGCAGCAGGCGTGGGACGGCGGCCGCCCGCGTGATGGTGTAGGCCCGGGACGCGACGAGGCAGCCGAGGGCGGCGGGGAAGAGCCAGCCGCTGTCGTTCGTGATCGCCTCGCCCAGGACCCAGCAGAGGAAGGCCCGGAGCGCCAGCGTCGTGCCGATGGCCCACCGGCGACCGTGCGAGAAGCGGTCGAGCAGAGGGCCGATGAGCGGCGCGACGAGGACGAACGGGACCATCGTCAGGAGCAGGAAGGTCGCGACGTCGCCGCGGGCGTGGGCCGTCTGCGGGTTGAAGAAGAGCGTGCCCGCGAGGGCCAGCGTCATGATCGTGTCGCCCGCGGTGTGGCTCGCGTGCAGCTCGGTCATGCGCGCCAGCCCGGTCTCGCCGGCCCCGCCGGAGTGGGTGTAGGCGTGGGCCTTCGCAGCGGCGCAGCGGCCCGAGCGGGCCGTCAGGCGGGCCGTCCCGGCGGCCGCGCGACCGAGTCC
>NZ_JBFULD010000091.1:0-13042 GCF_056400505.1 Terrabacter sp. P5_B1 | reverse complement strand
GGGTCGAGGCCCGCGGGCTGTCGGCGCTGTGGTGCGGATGGTCCGTGTCGCGCCTGCGCCAGGCCGGGCTGGCGACGGGCGGCACCTCCGAAGCTGACGCGGCCCTCGACGCCGTCTTTGCGTGTCAGCCCTTCATCACCGAGTACTTCTGATCCCCACCCCGGTCGCCCACCGATCGTCAGGCTCGGTGGGCCACCGGGGCGGTGGCGCGCTCGGGCTCGCGGACGGCGGGGATGGCCACGAGGGCGATGATCGCCATGGCCCCGACGACGAGCAGCGAGTGGAGCACGCCGACGTGGTCGCCGAGGAACCCGAGCAGCGGCGGGCCGGCGAGGAACGCCGTGTAGCCGATCGTCGAGACGACGCTCATCCGGGCCGCGGCGCGCCTCGGGTCGTCGGCCGCGGCGCTCATCCCCACCGGGAAGCCGAGGCTCGCACCGACACCCCAGATCGCCGCACCGACGAAGGCGAGCACCGGGCCGCCGAAGACGACGAGCACGCAGCCGACGACGGCGGAGACGAACAGGACCCGGAGCACCGGCACGCGGCCGCGCCGGTCGAGGACGCGCGTGCCGAGCAGGCGCCCGGCGGTCATCGCGGTCAGGAAGACCGCGAAGCCCACGACGCCGACCCAGCGCTCGAGGCCGTAGCCGTCCGAGAGCGCGACCGCGACCCAGTCGTTGGCCGTGCCCTCGGTGAAGGCGGCTGCGAGGACGACGACGCCGATGAGCAGCGTGCGCGGCTCGAGCCAGGCCGCACCGATGCCGGCCTCGGAGCGCACCTCGGCGCCGGTCTCGTCCGTCTCCACCGATCGGGGCAGGAACGCCCGCAGGAACCACGGAGTCACGAGGAGGAGCAGCACGACGACGCCGAGGAGGTGTGCGGCGACCGGCACGTGCAGGAACGACAGCCCGGCGCCGATGAGCGCACTGACGACCGTGCCGCCGCTGAACGCGGCATGGAAGTGCGGCATGATCGCTCGGCCGAGGAAGCKCTCGACCTCGGCGCCCTCGAGGTTCATCGCCACGTCGAAGACGCCCGTGCCGATGCCGACGAACACGAGGCCGCCCATCACGACCGCCCGGTTGCCGACGACGTCGACGCCGATGCCCACCCCGACGAGGCCGACGCTCTGGATGATCGCGGCGCCCATCAGGGTTCGCGCCGCGCCGAGGTGGTGGACGATCCAGCCCGAGAGCGGCAACCCGATGACGGAGCCGAGGGAGGCGGCCAGCAGCGTCAGCCCGAGCGCCCCCGCCGAGAGCCCGAGCCCGTGCTTGATGTCCGGGACCCGCGAGGCGAACGCCGCGAAGGCTGCCCCGTTGATGGCGAAGGCCGCAAAGACGGCCGTGCGGGCCGCGCGGACGGTGGTGGCCGGCGGAGCGCTGACGACGGACATGACTCAAGCCTCTCAGGCACGACAGCCGGGCGGGGCGGGCCGCCTGCACACAGCCGGTGCGGCGCGCCACGTCGACGGCGGTCGGACCATCGATCGATGGAGGGTTCTCGAAAGGTTCGAATCGATTCGACTCGAAACGTTTCGATAGCATGCCTCCCATGGATGCCCGAGGTCAAGCCCGTCCGACGCTCCGCGATGTCGCCGAGCGCGCCGGAGTGTCGGTGTCGACGGCCTCGCTCGTGTTCAGCGGCAAGGGTCCGGTCGCCGGAGCCACCGGCGAGCGCGTCAGAGCGGCCGCCGCAGAGCTCGGCTTCACCGGGCCCAACCCGCTCGCGGCGTCGCTGCGCCAGGGCCGGTCGGGCGCGATCGGCGTCCTCGTCGAGGGCCGTCTGCGCCTGGCGTTCCGTGACCCCTTCGCCATCGCCGTGCTCGACGGCCTGGCCGAGGTGCTCGAGGCGGTGCCCACCGGCATGCTGCTCATCGGGCAGCCCCGAGGTGCCGGAGAGTCCGTGGTGCCGCAGCTCGCCCCGCTGGCTCTCGATGCCGTCGTCTTCTCGCTCTGCGGCCCGGGCGAGAACCCCGCGGTCGAGCACCTCGCCGCACGCGGCATACCGATGTTCAGCACCGGCGTCCCGAGCGACCGCCGGATCACCCAGGTGCGCATCGACGAGCGCGCAGCCGGGCGCGCCATCGCCGAGCACGTCCACTCGCTCGGGCACCGCCGGGTGGCCCACGTCGCCATGCCGATGCTCCCGACGAGCACGGCGGGTCCCGTCCCCGACGAGGAGGTGCAGCCCGGCGAGGYGCACGTGCCGAGCGTCGGTCGCCTGCTCGGCTTCCGTGACGTCTTCGGGCCGGACGTCCGGGCCGTCCRGACCGGCGACGGGTCGTCGTTCGAGGGCGGGACGCTCGCAGGTCGCGCCCTGCTCGAGGTACCGGAGCGCACGCGGCCGACAGCCGTCGTCGCCCAGTCCGACGTCATTGCCGCCGGCGTCATCCACGCCGCCGAGGAGCTCGGCCTGCGCGTCCCGGAGGACCTCAGCGTCACCGGTTTCGACGGCGTCGACCTGCCGTGGCTCCCCCACCGGCTCACGACGATGGACCAGCACGGCCGAGAGAAGGGGCGCATCCTCGGCAGGCTCGTGCGCAGACGGCTCGACGGCACGAGACCCCGCAGCGTCACCCAGCTCGTGGAGCTCCGGATCGGCACGACCACCGCTCCCCCACGCTGATCGACCGCCACGCCAAGACGGTAAAGAAGACACCCCGCGTACCTGGAAGAGCTCTCCTACCCTTGCTGCATTCCTGCCCTGGGGGAGTTCGGAGAGGTACCACCACGCGGGGTGCCGACGGCCAGTGTATGCCGCAGCCGACGTCAGCCGGAAATCGCCCTGTCCGCCGTGGCCGGCCGTGCGACGGCCACCGGCTCCGCCTCGCGAACCCCGTTGACGTGCGGCGGCAGGTGCCGCTCCACGACGAGGGCGATGACAGCGAGCACCGCGCACCCGCCGACGAGGAAACCGACGTAGACCAACCCCAGGTGGCGGCCGACGAGGACGCTCGAGACGACCGGTCCGACGACGAAGGCCACCGAGAACATCAGCGAGCTGAGTGCGTTGTAGCGGCCGCGCAGGTGGTCGGGCGCGAGGTCGTTGACCATCGCGGCGCTCGTCGGCTGKAGCATCGTCTCGCCGAGACCGAAGACCCCGGCGCACGCGGCCAGCAGGACCGTCGCCGTCACGGTGCCGGGCACGAGTGACGTCGCCCCGAGCAGGGACCACGCCACCATCCACGTGAGGGCCATGACGACGGTGACGCGGGTGCGGCGCTTTCCCTCGATGCGCTGCAGCACGAAGAGCTGGAGCACGACGATGACGACGGTGTTGGCGGCGAATGCGTAGCCCAGGCCCTCGGTCGAGATCTGCCCCTCGGCCCGCGCGTAGGCCGGCATCCCGGCGTTGAGCTGCGGGTAGCTGACGAGGGCCGCGACCGCGACGAGGAGCAGCAGCGCCCGCAGCCGGGGGTCGCGCAGCAGCGTCAGGTAGGAGACCTTCCCGGAGCCCGCCTCGACGGGCCGCTCCACGCGGTCGCGGGCGTGCCGCAGCGGGACCAGCAGGATGACGAGCGCCGGCAGGTAGCTGAGCGCGTCGAGCAGGTAGATCGTGACGAACGTGCCCGGTCGAGACACGTCCACGAAGCGGCCACCGACGATCCCGCCGATGCCGATGCCGAGGTTGAGCAGGGTGAAGTTGATGCCGAAGTAGCGCTGCCGCTGCTCGGTCGGGATGAGGTTGCCGATGAGCGCGCTCGACGCCGGCCACACGATGCCGAAGCCGTAGCCCATGAGCACGAGCGCCACCGCCGCCTGACCTGCGGTCGTCGCGAGCGCCAGCAGGACGTCGGCGACGAGCAGCGCGACGAGGCTGCTCGCGTAGACCCGACGCGGCCCGATCCGGTCGATGAGCGCCCCGGCCGGTGTGACGAGCACGATGCCCACGCCGGCCTGGAGCGCCAGCAGCAGACCCACCGTCTCGAGCGGGATCCCGCGCACCTCGTGGAGGTAGACGACCATGAACGGCAGGACGAGGCCCGTTCCGATCGACTGGAAGACGACGGTCGAGATGAGCAGCTTGCCCTCGCGCGGCAGGTCGTGCCAGAACGAGGACAGCCGCGGACGGGACGGGGCAGGGCTGGTGGAGCTCACCGGGGCAGTCTGCCGTGCGGCACCGACATCCGTCGCCCGCCTTCCGGGGCTCCTCGGATCATCCGGGAGGGGCAGACGCAGATGGCCCCGCTGCGCTGGGCGCGGCGGGGCCATCTGTCCTGTGGCGGAGGATGGGGGATTTGAACCCCCGAGGGTTTTATCCCAACACGATTTCCAATCGTGCGCACTAGGCCACTATGCGAATCCTCCGTCGGGCAGGCTACCCGAGGCGCACCCCGCACATGAAATCGGTGTGCGCGACGACGCTGACCGGAGCACACTCGCCCGCATGCCGCGTCCTGACCTCGTGCCGATCGACACCGACGTCCACTGGATCCACGGCTCTCCCTCGCCGCGCGGACTCGTCGATCCGCCCCTGCAGGTCCACCACCTTGCCCCCGGCACCGTCCTCGTCCGGCAGAGCAAGGACGTCACCTTCGAGGCGCCGTTCATCCTGCTGCTCCTCGGCGAGCGCCGCGCCCTGCTGCTCGACACGGGCGCTGTCGACGGCACCGTGCTGCGCGAGGCGGTCGACCGGCTCGTCGCCGACTGGCGGTCCACGCGCAGCTCGCCCGACGCATACGACCTCGTCGTCGCGCACACCCACGGACACGGCGACCACGTCGCGGGTGACGCGGCCTTCGCCGACCGTCCACACACGACGGTCGTCGGTCACGACGTCGACGCCGTGCGAGCCTTCTTCCGGATCACCGGCTGGCCTGCCGAGGTCGTGACACTCGACCTCGGCGGCCGCCTCGTCGAGGTCTTCGGCATCCCGGGCCACCAGGCGGCCTCGATCGCGGTCCATGACCCGATGACTGGGCTGCTCCACACGGGCGACACGGTCTATCCCGGTCGCATCTACGTGGACGACCCCACCGCCCTCCTCGCCACCCTCGACCGGCTCGTCACCTTCGCCGAGGAGCGCGGCGTCGAGCACGTGCTCGGCTGCCACGTCGAGATGACGCGCACCCCCGGGCGCGACTACCCGCTCGGCGCGCRCTACCAGCCCGACGAGCCGTCGCCTTTCATGACGGTCGATCAGCTGCGCGCGGTCCGCGACGCCTTCAGGACGGTGGCCCACCGCCCCGGCATCCACCGCTTCGACGACGTCGTCTTCTGCGTCGGCGAGGGACCCCGCGTGCTCGTGCCGCTCGAGGCCCGCGCCCTGCTCGAACGGCTCCGCTGGCACCTCGGGCGGCTCCGCCGGCGCCCGAGGGCCTGAGACCGGATTGCCCCACGACGACGACGCCTGAAACCATCACTGGCATGTCGCTCGCCGCACTCCACCGCCGCAACCTGCTCAAGGAGATCGACCTGACGCCCGACGAGTTCCGGGCGCTGCTCGACCTCGCCGCCGAGCTCAAGGCCGCCAAGCGGGAGGGCCGCGAGGAGCGACGCCTGGCCGGCAAGAACATCGCCCTGCTCTTCGCGAAGACCTCGACCCGCACCCGCTGCGCCTTCGAGGTGGCTGCGGCCGACCAGGGCGCGAGCACGACCTACCTCGACCCGATCGGCTCGCAGATGGGCCACAAGGAGTCGGCGAAGGACACCGCGCGCGTGCTCGGCCGCTTCTACGACGGCATCGAGTACCGCGGCTCGGGCCACGACGTCATCGAGACGCTCGGCGCCTTCGCCGGCGTCCCCGTGTGGAACGGCCTCACCGACGACTGGCACCCGACGCAGTCGCTCTGCGACGCGCTGACGATGCGGGAGCACGCCGGCAAGCCGGACGAGCAGATCGCCTACGCCTACGTCGGCGACGCCCGCTTCAACATGGGCAACTCGCTGCTCGTCACCGGAGCCATCCTCGGCATGGACGTGCGCATCGTCGCCCCCCGCTCCCTGTGGCCCGCCGACTCCGTCGTCGCCATCGCGAGGAGGTATGCCGCCGAGACCGGCGCGCGTGTCACGCTCACCGAGGACGTGGCCGAGGGCGTCCGCGGTGTCGACTTCGTGCACACCGACGTGTGGGTGTCGATGGGCGAGCCCAAGGAGGTGTGGGCCGAGCGCATCGAGCTGCTCACGCCATACCAGGTCAACACGGATCTCCTTGCGCTGACGGGCAATCCACAGGTCAAGTTCATGCACTGCCTCCCGGCCTACCACGACCTCGAGACGGCGGTCGGCATGGACGTCCACGAGCAGTTCGGGCTCAAGGAGCTCGAGGTCACCGACGACGTCTTCGAGTCCGACGCGTCGGTCGTCTTCGACCAGGCGGAGAACCGGATGCACACCATCAAGGCGCTCATGGTCGCCACGATGGTCCAGCTCTGACCCCAGCACTGGCGCCTGGCCTCACCTACGCGTTCGACGGCAACCCTCACCCCAGTGCCGCGGGTCAGCCGCGGTCAGCGCGGCGGGGCACGTAGCGGTGCTCGGGGCGCCCCGTCGAGCCGTAGGCGAGGTCGAGGTCGATCAGCTGCTTCTTGACGAGCCCGGCCAGGTAGCGCTGCGCCGTCGGGCGGCTCGCACCGAGGATCTCCGCGACCTCGGCCGCCCCCACAGGCGCCTGCGCCGCCGTGACGATCTCGAGGACGCGCGCCATCGTCGGCTGCAGGGCATGGGTCGCCGTGGCGCGCCGGGGCGGGGCGCCCCGGAGGCCGTAGAGCACGTCGACGACGTGCTGGTCGGCCTCGGGCGCCCGGTCGATGCGCTCGGCCCACGCTCGGTAGCCCTCGAGCTGCTCGCGCAGCGCGGCGAAGCTGAAGGGTTTGACCAGGTAGTAGAAGGCCCCCAGCTGCATCGCGGTGCGCACCGAGTCGATGTCGCGGGCCGCGGTGACGAGCAGGAAGTCGGGCACCTGCGCACCGGAGGCGGCGATCTGCCGCACGAGGTCGAGCCCGTTGAAGTCCGGCAGGTACATGTCGAGCAGGAGCAGGTCGGGCTCGGTCGCCGCGACCAGCTCGCGAGCCTCGGCGCCGGTGTGCGCCTCCCCGACGACCGAGAAGCCCGGCACCCGGGCGACGCTGAGCGCGTGGGCGCGCGCGACGTGGTAGTCGTCGTCGACGACGAGGACGCGGATCATGACACTCCTTGACGGACCCGTAGCGGCAGGTGGACCTCGAAGCGCGCGCCGGCGGGTGAGCTCGCCTCGATCGTGCCACCGGCTCTTGTGACCAGCCGGTGCACGAGGGCGAGCCCCACCCCTCGACGCATGGCACCTCGGGGCTGCTTCGTCGAGTAGCCGTCGAGGAAGACGTCGGCCAGCCGTTCGTCCGGGATTCCCGGGCCGGTGTCGGTCACGGTCAGCACGAGGGCGTCGTCGGAGCAGGTGAGGCGGACGACCACCTCGCCTCGGGGATGCGTGCCCGAGGTCCGGGGGTCGTCGGCCACCGCGTCGACGGCGTTGTCGATGAGGTTGCCGAGCACCGACACGAGGGGGAGGTGCTCGTCGCGTCCCGCCTCGAGCCGGCTCGCCGGGTCCAGGCGCACGACCACGTCCCGCTCCGCGGCGATGGTCGTCTTGGCGAGCAGCAGGGCCGCCACGACGGGTGATCCGACGCGGGCCCGGATCTCCTCGCTGACGAGGGCCGTCTCCGCCTGGAGCTCGCGGCTGTAGCGGGTGGCCTCGTCGACCTCGCCGAGCTCGAGCAGGACCGACAGCACGTGCAGGCGGTTGGAGAACTCGTGCTCCTGCGCGCGCAGCGCCGTGGAGAGCCCCTCCATCGAGTCGAGCTGGCGCATCAGCGCCTCGAGCTCGGTGCGGTCGCGGATCGTCACGACCCAGCCTGCGTTGCGCCCGCCGACGAGCACCGGCATCCGGTTCAGCACGAGCAGGTGCTCGTCTGTGACCGCGACGACGTCGACGCCGCCGACCTCACCGGTGATGACCCTGCGCAGCCGGCCGTCGGGGACGACGTCCTCGACCCGCTGGCCGAGGCCGACCGACTCGATGCCGAGCAGCCGCCGCGCCTCGTCGTTGAGCACGTTGATGGCGCCCTTGGCGTCGACGGCCAGCACCCCTTCCCGTATGCCGTGCAGCATCGCCTCGCGCTCCTGCACCAGCGCGACGATCTCGGCCGGCTCGACGCCGAACGTCACCCGCTTGATGGCCCGGGCGAGCAGGAGCGAGGCCGCCACGCCGAGGGCGAGGGCGACCGCCGCATAGAGGGCGATGTCGAGCACCTCTGCCGTCATCCGGACCCCGACCTCGGACTCGAGGATGCCGACGGACACCTCGCCCACGCTGCGCCCCGACGCGTCGACGATGGGAGCCCGGGCGTTGGCGGAGCGACCGAGGCTCCCCTCGTCGATGCCCGTGTGCACCTGCCCGTCGAGGGCCACCACGGGCTCCTCGATGCGCTGTCCGACGAGGGCCGGGTTGGGATGTGAGTAGCGCAGCCCCGTGCGGTCGATGACGACGACGTAGGAGGCGCCCGTCGAGGCCCGCACCTGCGACCCGAGGGCCGGCAGCACGTGGGACGGGTCGCCGTCCACGACCTCCCGGGCCACCTGCGGCACCCGGCCGAGGGTCACCGCGATCCCGCTGGCCTGCTCGATGGCGTGCGCATCGGCGGTCTGAGACGTCAGCCGCGCGAAGAGCGCGAAGCCGACGGCGAGCGTCACCACGACGATCCCGAGCACGGCCAGGAGGATCCGGGCGGCCAGCGTCCTGCCCAGTCGCGGCATACGCCTCCTCCGCTCCTGCCCGCCCACGCCCTGTCGGGGCGCGTGATCGGATGACGCCGACGTCGGCGTCGCCACCAAGCATGGCTGAGCAGATTGCACAAAACCATCTCTATCGCGGCTATCGGCCCTAACGATCACAAGCATTCCGGCCGGACGCGGCCCGCTCCTACGGTGACGCAACTCAACGAGGAGAAAGGGCGGGGCCAATGGCGGCCATCGAGCTACGCAACGTCACCAAGAAGTTCGCCACGGCGGACGGCGGGACCTACACCGCGATCCAGGACCTGTCGCTGACGGTCGAGGACGGACAGTTCTGCGCCGTTGTCGGGCCGACCGGCTGCGGCAAGTCCACGACACTCACCCTCATCTCGGGGCTGGAGCGACCCTCCCGTGGGAAGGCCTTCGTCCACGGCGAGCCGGTCCAGGGCATCGACACGGGCACCGGGTTCGTCTTCCAGCAGGATGCCGTCTTCCCGTGGCGGTCGGTCCTCGACAACGTCGCGGCCGGCCCGGTCTACCGCGGCCAGAGCCGCACCGAGGCCGCCAAGCTGGCCCGCGACTGGCTGCGTCGCGTCGGCCTCAGCGGCTTCGAGGACCGCTACCCCCACCAGCTGTCGGGCGGGATGCGCAAGCGGGTCGCCCTCGCACAGTCCCTCATCAACCAGCCGCGCATCCTGCTCATGGACGAGCCCTTCAGCGCGCTCGACGTGCAGACCCGGTCCATCATGTCGACCGAGCTGCTGCACCTGTGGGACCAGACCAAGCCGGCCGTCGTCTTCGTGACACACGACCTCGAGGAGGCCATCGCCCTCGCCGACAAGGTCGTCGTCATCACCGCCGGCCCCGGCACGGTCAAGGCGGAGTTCGAGATCGACCTGCCGCGACCGCGGGTCGTCCAGGAGATCCGCTTCGACCCGCGCTTCACCCGCCTCTACGAGCAGATCTGGGAGGCGCTGCGCGCCGAGGTCGCCGAGGCGTATGCCCGCACGACGCGAGTGGCGGAGGTGGCGTCATGATCGACACCCCCACCCAGAGCGACGGATCCCTCACCGCTCCGGCCGCACAGTTCCCGCCAAAGCGGCGGGAGCGGCCGGCGTCGCCCGAGCGGCCGGCGACCGGGACCTCCACGCGTGCCCGCGCGAACCGCCGCCGCGTCGTGCTGGCCGGCATGCGGCTCGGCATCGTCGTCGTCCTGCTCGTCAGCTGGCAGCTCTGCGTCAACGCCAAGATCGTCGACCCGTTCTTCTGGGGCGAGCCCACGGGGGTGTGGGCCGACCTCGTCGACTGGTTCACCGTCGGCACGAGCCAGGGGTCGTTGGCCGACCAGATCCTCGTCACGCTCGAGGAGGCCGTGCTCGGCTTCATCATCGGCTCGATCCTCGGCGTCGTCTGCGGCATCGCCCTCGGCCGGGTCCGGGTGCTCTCCGAGCTCTTCGCCCCGTTCCTCAAGGCGGCCAACTCGATCCCGCGCATCATCCTCGGCTCGATCTTCACCGTGGCCTTCGGCTTCGGCATCCAGTCGAAGGTCATCCTCGCCGTCGTCCTCGTCTTCTTCGGCGTGTTCTTCAACGCCTTCCAGGGCGCCCGTGAGGTCGACCGCAACCTCATCGCCAACGCCCGCCTGCTCGGTGCGTCCCGCTGGCAGGTGACGCGCGACGTCGTGCTCCCCTCGGCCTTCACGTGGATCCTCGCCAGCCTGCACATCAGCTTCGGCTTCGCCCTCATCGGCGCCCTCGTCGGCGAGATCCTGGGCGCCAACCAGGGCCTGGGCCTGCTCATCCGCTCGTCGCAGAACAACTTCGACATGAACGGGGTGCTCGCCGGCATGGTCCTCGTCGCCGTCATCGCCCTGACGGCGGAGGCACTCATCACCCTCCTCGAGCGGCGCCTGCTGCGCTGGCGTCCCCCGCAGACCCATGGAGGTGCGGCCGTCGAGTAGCCCGCGCACCCCACCAGCACCTCAGCCACGCCCCCATCACGCAACAGACTCAAAGGAGAGTTCCCATGAACACCAAGCGCATCGGCGCAGCAGGCGCCGCCTTCCTCGCCGCCACCACGATGGCCGCCTGCGCCAACAACGCGTCGGGCTCCACGACCAGCGCCGGGGCCGCCACCGTCGACGCGAGCGCCCCGACGGTGACGATCATGGTCGGCGGCATGAGCAAGCAGATCTACCTGCCCTTCATGCTCGCCAAGCAGCTCGGCTACTACGCCAAGGCCGGGATCAACGTCAACCTCGTCGACGAGCCCGCGGGCGGCGACGCGACGCAGAACATGCTCGCCGGGCAGGTGCAGGGCGTCGGCGGGTTCTACGACCACAACATCGCGCTGCAGGCGCAGGGCAAGTCGTCCGAAGCCGTCGTGTCGATGCTCCAGATCCCCGGCGAGGTCGAGCTGTGCCGCACCGACCTCAAGGGCGCGGTCAAGAGCCCGGCCGACTTCAAGGGCCGCTCGCTCGGCATCACCGACACGGGCTCCTCGACCGACTTCCTGACCCAGTACCTCAGCAAGAAGAACGGCGTCGACCCCTCGCAGGAGACCCGTCGCGGCGTCGGCGCCGGTCAGACCTTCATCGCCGCGATGAAGCAGAAGGCGATCGACTGCGGGATGACCACGGAACCCACTGTCTCGCAAGCAGTTTCAGATGGCACGGCCTTCATCCTGCTCGACATGCGCACCGCCGAGGGCTCCAAGGCCGCACTCGGCGGCACCTACCCTGCGACCTCGCTCTACATGCCGACCGACTGGGTCAACAGCAACAAGGCGACGGTGCAGAAGCTCGTCAACGCGTACGTCTCGACCCTCGCCTGGATCCAGCAGCACGACGGGGCGGCCATCGCCGACAAGATGCCGGCGGCGTACTACAAGGGTGTCGGCAAGGACGCGTACGTCAAGGCCCTCAACAGCGAGAAGGGCATCTTCAACCCGACGGGCCTCATGCCGGAGGACGGCCCGAAGACGTGTCTCGCGGTCCTCGGCGAGTTCAACCCGAAGGTCCAGGGCAAGAGCATCGACCTGGCCAAGACCTACACGAACGAGTTCGTCAAGGCCGCCACCGCCGTCGGCTGACCCGACACCCCGTGGGGGTATGCCGTCCGGCGCGGTCCGCGCCGGACGGCATCCTCACGTGTGGGTCAGTTCGCCGGCGTCACCGACGGGCACTGGCGCAGCGTCTGGGTGGGGGCCGGAAGGACCGGCACCTTGCCGAAGCTCTTCCATCCCTGGCCCACCACGAGGTCGATGGTGTCGCCCTCCCGCTTGTCGTCGACGAGCACGGCCTGTGGCACGTGGCTCTTGACCAGCTGCGCCGACGAGGCTCCCTCGGACCCGAAGCGGATCTGGGCGGCCTGTGTGATCGTCGCCTTCACCGGGTCGTTGCCGACCGTCTTGACCTTGAAGCCGCGCTGCGTCGCGGTCTTGGCGACCGCGGCGGCCAACCCCCGGCGCGAGGTCGAGTTGTAGACGTTGAGGCTGACGTCGGCCGGCTGGAGGGGCACGACGGGGGCCGCCGTCGTGCACGGCGTGGGCTTGGGGGCCGTGTCGCGGAAGTACGTCGACGCGTAGTAGAACGCACCGCCCAGACCGAGCAGGACGACCGCGATGACGATCGCCGATTGGCGTTGACGTCGCACCCGGTACCTGCGGTCGTCCTGGTCAACGACCTCCGACATCCACGCTCCTTCGTTCGTCTGCCCCCGTGATCGGGCGGCTCTGTGTCAGGAGAGTACGAGGACTCGGGCGTGAAGGACAGGTCTCTGCTGCAGCGCGGCGCGAAGAGCGCGGTGCAACCCGTCCTCGAGGTAGAGCTCGCCCTCCCACTCGACGCAGTGGGGAAAGAGGTCGCCGTAGAACGTCGAGTCGTCCGCGAGAAGGCCGCGCAGGTCGAGCGTGCTCTTGGTCGTGATGAGCTCGCCGAGCTGCACCACCCGGGGTGGGACGTTCGACCAGTCCTTGGTCGTCTCTAGTCCATGGTCGGGGTACGGGCGGGAGTCGCCGACGGCCTTGAAAATCACCGGGACAGCATAGACATCGAAGGTGAACGGCCGACGGCTAGAGTGCGAGGCGTGACCGAGACTGCAACCTCAGGAGCGCCCGGCACGGGCGGCACCACCCAGATCGACGAGATCCGCGCCGGCTACGCGTTCGACGGTGCCGTGCTCAAGCTGGGTGCCGCCGTGGTCGACGGGCAGGCCCACGCCGACGCCCCGGTGCAGATCCCGCTGAGCGTGCTCAACCGGCACGGCCTCGTCGCAGGCGCCACGGGCACCGGCAAGACGAAGACGCTGCAGCTCATGGCCGAGCAGCTG
>NZ_JBFULD010000090.1:0-13058 GCF_056400505.1 Terrabacter sp. P5_B1 | reverse complement strand
CGTCGGAGTCGCGGGACAGGAACCGGGTGACCGCGACGCCACCGACGAAGCCGACGAGCCCGAGGATCATCAGCAGTGGGAGGTAGGTCGTCGTCCGCTGCCGCGCCGACTCGAGCGCGACGCCGGCGATGACGATGACGAGGAGGATCTCGGCGGCGACGATGCGGTCGAGGTTGCTCGGCCCGGTGTAGAGCCGGACGAGGACGAGCGCGGCGGCGACGCCGAGCATGGCGAGCGAGATGCCGAGGACGACGGTCATGGGCGGGCCTCCCCGGTGGGCTCGTCGGCGTCACCGCGGCCGTTGGCGTCGTCGCGGTGGTTCTCGAGGGCGGCGATCTCCTCGCGCGAGCCGAAGGCGCGCACGACGCGTCGCTCGATCGCGAGGACGTGGGTGCGCTGGGCCTCGATCCGGCCCTCGCGCTCGACGTCGAGCAGGTGCAGGTAGAGCACCGACGTCGAGCGTCGCGCCTCGACGACGACGGAACCCGGCACGAGGGCGACGAGCTCGGCCGTGATCGTCAGGTAGAAGTCGGAGCGGGAGCGCAGCTGGACCTCGATGACGGCGTTGCGGGGGCGGCGCCGGCCGAACGACAGGCGCATGACCTGCCACGAGGCGCCGACGAGGTCGACGAGGAAGTGCCCGACGAGGAGCAGCACCCGGTGCGGACGCAGCCGCCCGGTGAACTCGATCGAGGGCAGCGGGAACGCAAAGGTCACGAGGAGCCCGACGAGGACGCCGTTGACGACGTTGCCCCACGAGAGGCGGTCCCACAGCAGCACCCAGGCGAGGGCGACGGTCGCGACGGCCCGCGGCTGGAGCACCCGGCGTCGCCGGCGCGGGGTCTCGGGTCCGCGGGCGGCGGTGGACATCCGGGTGTCGGTCATCGTCGGACCTCCACGGGCAGGACGCTCGTGATGTAGGGGACGCGGCTCGTGAGGTCGGCGGCGGCGCGCTGGGTGTAGGCGAAGAGCGGGCCGGCGACGACGGTGATGAGCAGCCCGACCGCGGTCATGGCGGCCGTGGCCCCGAGCATGGTGCGCGGGAGGGGCCGGGGGGTCGTGTCGACGAGGAGGGTGCCCGCGGGCTCCGTGTCCCGTGCGACGTCACGGGCGCCGTGCGGCGGGCTCGCGGCCGCCCCGGTGGAGCGCGGGGCGTCGGCCAGCGTGCGCCAGAACGCCTGGCTCCACACCTTGGTCAGGGCGTAGAGCGTCAAGAGGCTCGTGGCGATGCCGCCGACGACGAGCAGCCACGCGAGTGGTGTGCCGAGCGCGACGCCCGCTTGGAGCAGGCCGATCTTGGCGAGGAATCCCGACAGCGGCGGGATGCCCGAGAGGTTCATGGCCGAGACGAAGAAGAGGATCGCGAGCACGGGGGAGGCGACGGCCAGCCCACCGAGGCGGTCGAGCGACGTCGTGCCAGCCAGGCGCTCGACGAGGCCGGTGATGAGGAAGAGCGCGGTCTGGATGGTGATGTGGTGCGCGACGTAGAAGATGGCGCCGGCCGTGCCCTCCGGCGTCGCGAGGGCGATGCCGAAGATCATGTAGCCGATGTGGCTGACGAGGGTGAACGACAGGATCCTCTTGAGCCCCGACTGCGACACCGCCCCCAGGATGCCGATCACCATGGTCAGCAGCGCCGCCCACATGAGCAGGCCCTGCAGCGGTGAGTCGGGGAAGAGCAGGGTCTGGGTGCGGATGATCGCGTAGACGCCGACCTTCGTCAGCAGCCCCGCGAAGACCGCGGTGACCGGGGCCGGGGCCGTCGGGTAGCTGTCGGGCAGCCACGCCGACATCGGGAAGATGGCCGCTTTGATGGCGAATGCCGTGAGCAGCGAGAGCTGGAGCACGAGCGCGACGCCGGGGGCGAGGTCGCCGACACGGATCGCGAGCTGGGCGAGGTTGACCGTGCCCGTCGCGGCATACACCGCGGCGATGCCGACGAGGAAGAGCGCGGAGCTGAGGAGGCTGACGACGACGTAGGTCGTGCTGGCGTGGATGCGCGCGGCGGCCCCGCCGAGCGTGATGAGGACGTAGGAGCTGAAGAGCAGGATCTCGAAGCCGACGAAGAGGTTGAAGAGGTCGCCCGCCAGGAACGCGTTGGAGACGCCCGCCGCGAGCACGAGGTAGGTCGGGTGGAAGATCGTCAGCGGCGTCTCGCTCTCCGTCTCGTCCTCGCTGTCGGACTGGCCCTGGCCGATGGCGAAGACGAGCACGAGGAGGGTGACGATGGCCGAGACGAGCAGCATGAGGGCGCTGAGGCGGTCGGCGACGAGCGAGATGCCCAGCGGCTCCTGCCACGCGCCGAGCCACAGCACCTGCGGGCCGTTCGCGTCGGTCTGCCAGACGAGGATGCCGGCCACGACGACGACCGCGGCGAGCACGGCGATGCTGACGCTGCGCTGCAGGCGCGGCGACCGGCGGAAGGCGAGCGCGAGCGCGGCCCCGAGCAGCGGCAGGAGCACGGGCAGTGGCACGAGGTCGGGCACGGTGAGGTGGGTCGGGTTCATCGGGTCACGGCCTCCCGTCCCCGTCGGCGCGCTCGTCGGACGTCGTCGTCGAGGCGTCGGAGGGGTCGTAGGTCGACGAGGTCTGGTCCTCGAGGGCGAGGCGCTGGATCCGGGCGTCCTCGGCGTCGTCGGGGACGTCGTCGGTGCCCGAGATCTGCCAGAGCCGGTAGGACAGGGCGAGCAGGAAGCCGATCGTCGCGAGCGAGATGACGATGGCCGTCAGGACCATGGCCTGCGGCAGCGGGTCGCTGATCGTGGCGGGGTCCTCGCCGACGAACGGCGCGCGTCCTGCCCGTCCACTGATGACGAGGTAGAGGACGGCGATGCCGTTGCCGATGAGGACCATGCCGAGGAGGACGCGCACGAGGCTGCGGTCGAGGGCGAGCGCGGTGCCAGCAGCGACGAGCCCGACGGTGACGAGCACGAGGGTGAGGTTCGGCTGGAGGGTCGGCTCGATGAGGGCGGGGGCGAGCGCGGTCACGAGGTCACCACCTCCTCCTCGCCGTCGGACGCGCCGCCCGAGGTGTCGGACGCCTCGGCGTCGGCGGCCTCCTCGGCGATCTGCCGGTCGATGCCGGTGCCGAGGCTGCGGACGATGTCGAGCATCATGCCCACGACGATGAGGTAGACGCCGATGTCGAAGAAGAGCGAGGTCACGACGTGCACCTCGCCCCAGGGCGGCAGGGTGAAGTCGACGGTCGTCGTCTCGAGGATCGTGCCGCCGAACGCGAGCGGTGCGACGGCCGAGCCGACCGCGACAAGGAGTCCGAGGCCGACGAGGAGTCCGGCGTCGAAGGGCGCTGCCTCGTCGAGCTCGTAGCGGCCGCCCGCGAGGTAGCGCACGACGAGCGCGAGGCCGGCGACGAGGCCGCCCGCGAAACCGCCACCGGGCTGGTTGTGCCCGGCGAAGAGGAGGAAGAGCGAGGCGGCGAGCATGACGTGGAAGACGAGCCTGGTCACGACCTCGAAGATCACCGAGCGCTTCTCCGTCCGCATCGTCCGCCCGCCGTGCAGCCACGTGCCGCGCCCGGGATCGCTCGACGGCAGCGCCTTGGACGTCGCGCGGGACAGCCGCGTGTTGCGGGTGCGCACGAAGATCAGGCTCGCGATGCCGGTCGCGGCTGCCACGAGCACCGACACCTCGCCGAGGGTGTCCCACGCGCGGATGTCGACGAGCGTGACGTTGACGATGTTCTTCCCGTGGCCGAATGCGTAGGCCTCCGTGGGGAATCCGGCCGACACGGGCTCCGTGCTGCGGCCCCCCGACGCGACGAGCGCGATCGCGCCGACGGACGCGCCGACGGCCACCCCGAGCGCGATGCGCCAGGTGCGCGAGGGTGAGTGCGGGTGGCGGGTGAACTTCGTCGGCAGGCGGCGCAGCGCGAGGACGAAGACGACGAGCGACACCGTCTCGACGAGCATCTGGGTGATCGCGAGGTCGGGTGCCCCGTGGAGGATGAAGAGGAGGGAGACGCCGTAGCCGGTGGCTCCGACGAGCATGACCGCGGTGAGCCGACGACGCGTGACGAGCACGAGGACAGCGGCCGCGACGACGACGACGCCGATGACGGCCTGACCCGGGTTGTCCCAGAGCCGGACCTCCGGGAGCGTCCCGCGCGTCACCGCGGCCACACCGGGCAGGGCGACGAAGACGATGAGGATGCCGGCGAGGTAGGTGGGCAGCGAGCCGCGCTGGGTGACGGCGGTCGTCTCGACGGCCCCGCGGTCGACCCACCGGAGGGTGCGCGCGAACCCGCGCTCGCCGTCGACGAGCGGCGGCACGCCCGACTGGAGGCGAGTGACGAGGTCGCGCCCAGCGAACAGGGCGAGGCCCACGCCGACCGACACGAGCGAGAGCAGGAGCGGCACGGTGACGCCGTGCCAGAGCGCGAGCGGCTGCGGCTCGGCGCCCTCGGGGAACGACACGGCATACGGCAGCAGCCACGGCGACTCGAGGGGGGCGAGCAGGCCGAGCAGCAGGCTGGCCACGCCGAGCAGCACGGGTGCCAGGACGAAGCCGGGGTGGGCGGCCCTGACCGGCGTCGGGGGCACGCCCGGCTTCGTCGCGAAGGCGCCCCAGAGGAAGCGCGCCGTGTAGGCGACTGTGAGCGCCGACCCGGCCACGACGCCGAGGATCGCGAGCCAGCTCCACGGCGCGGGCAGCGGCGCGGCGGTCTGGACGTCCTCCCACAGCGACTCGAGCGCGCTCTCCTTGGACACGAAGCCCGCGAGCGGCACGATGCCGGCCATCGAGAGGCCAGCGAGCGTCGCCGGCACCGACACGGGGAGGAGGCGCCGACCGACCCCGGAGAGCTGACGCAGGTCGCGCGTGCCGGTGCACTTGTCGACGACCCCGACGGTGAGGAAGAGGGTCGACTTGAAGAGCGCGTGGGCGATGACGAGGGCGAGCGCCGACAGGGCCGACGCCTTGGTGCCGAGGCCGGCGATGGCGACGATGAAGCCGAGCTGGCTCACCGTGCCGTAGGCGAGGAGCAGCTTGATGTCGTGCTGCCGCAAGGCCCGCCACCCGCCCACGAGCATGGTGAAGAGGCCGAGGCCGACGGTCAGCGCGTGCCAGGCCGGGGCGCCCGCGAACACGGGGGCGAGCAGCGCGACGAGGTAGATGCCGGCCTTGACCATCGCGGCGGCGTGGAGGTAGGCGCTGACCGGGGTCGGCGCGGCCATCGCGCCGGGCAGCCAGAAGTGGAACGGCACGAGCGCGGACTTCGACAGGGCGCCGACGAGGAGCAGGGCCACCGCAGCCACCGTTCCGGCGTCCAGCGGCGGCGGGTCGGCGAGCAGCGCGGAGATCGAGTACGTGTGGTGGACGCCCAGGGCGATGATGCCGATGAGCATCGCGAGCCCGCCGAAGGTCGTGACGATGAGCGCCTGCATCGCTGCGCGGCGGTTCGTCGAGCTCGCCGGGTTGTGGCCGATGAGCAGGTAGGAGAAGACCGTCGTCAGCTCCCAGAAGATGTAGAGCACGAGGAAGTTGTCGGTCAGGACGAGTCCGAGCATCGCACCGGCGAACGCCGTGAAGACCGACGTGAAGCGCCACAGCGTCGGGTCGCGGTCGGTGAAGTACCACGTGCAGTAGAGCAGGACGAGCGCCCCGACCCCGGTGACGAGCAGCCCGAGCACCCACGACAGCGTCGTGACGCGGAAGTCGAGGTCGAGACCGAGCCCCGGAACCCACGAGATCCGTTGTGTCGGAAGGTTGCCCGCGCGCACATCGCCCGAGACGGATACGAGCCAGGCGAAGGAGACCGCCGGCGCGAGCGCCAGGACGGGGAAGGCCTTGGTGCGCAGGACCTTGGACAGCCACGGCGCGAGCGCGGCGGCAAGCAGGTGCAGGAGCAACAGTTGCGCCACGGCGGCCCCTCGGTCGTCGGGTGTGTCGAGCTCGGTCCAGTCAGGTCGTGGCACCGATTCTAGGTGCAGTTGAGCACGCCGATGACACGGCGGGAGCCGGGCCGCCGGGAACGGGCGCGTCAGAACGTGACGAAGGTGTCCCTCGCGAGGAAGAAACCGTGTCGGCCCGCCGTGTCGATGCAGGTGACGCCGGACTCCTCGCTGAGGCAGGCAGTCGTGCCCGACGGCTCGGTGCGCGCGCCGTAGGCGAGCTTCGGCTCGCTGCCCAGGCGGATGGTGTCGGAGTTGCACACGGGCACTGCACCGCTCGCCCCCAGCTCGATGCGGCCGATGTCCTTCGGTCCTCCCGTCCGGCAGATCGTGGGCAGGGGCGGGGGGACCCGTCCCTGGGCGACCTCGCACGCGRCAGCGCTGGAGTCGGTGCTGCGCCGGCACACGATGTTGCCGCTGGGGCTCTGGAACCGGTCGGCGACCCCCGCCGCAGGTTTCGCTGCGTCGATGCGGCCCTTGGCCTCGTCGAAGGACTTCGGGGCGCCACGCTGCGCGCCGGCAGCCAGGGCCGTCGGGATCGTGACGGACGCGGCGCTGGCGGTCGGCACGGGGGTCGGCGTGGCCGCCGACGTGCCGGGCGAGCCCGAGGACGGGGCGTCGACGGTGACCGTGACGGTGCGTCGCGGGGAGGGGATGTCGGTGACCCCGCACGAGGCGAGGACGCACGACACGGCGACGGCGGCCAGGACGACGACGGCGCGGCACGACATACCTGATCGGCGTCGGGGCGATGGGCGCAACGGGGACATGGCGAAGGATTCTCGCACGGGCGACTGGGGCGGGTCAGGTCGACGGGATGGGGGTGACCTACCCTTGAGGCGTGTTCCGGCGCCTGCTCACCCCTCGCTGGGTCGGCGCTCTCGCCGGCCTCGTCGTGGTCGTCGCCGCGTGCGTCCTGCTCGGCCTGTGGCAGCTCGGCGTGGCCCGCGACTCCGGGCGCCAGGCCGCCGTGGCCGCCGCCTCGAGCCTCCCGCGCGCCCCGCTCCAGCGGATCACCGCGGCGCACAGCGACTTCGGGGCCGAGCTCTCCAACCGTGCCGTCACCGTCACGGGGACGTATGCCGCGGCGCGCACGCTCCTCGTCGTCGACCGTCGGCTGGGCGGCCGGGTCGGGTCGTGGGTCGTGACGCCGCTCGAGACGGAGGGTGGCGTCGTTCCGGTGCTGCGCGGATTCGTCGACGGCACCCCGACCACCGTCCCCGCTCCGCCGCAGGGCGTCGTCACCGTGACCGGCACGCTGGGCCCGGGGGAGTCGCCCCGCGACGGGGCTCCGCTGCCGGCGCCCCAGGTGCGCTCGGTCGACCTCGCCTCCCTCGTCAACGAGTGGCCGGGCGACCTCTACAACGTCGTCGTGCTGGCCTCGGCCGAGTCCGCCGGTCCCGCCGGTCCCGCCGGCGGCACGACGGGGACCCCGTTGGCCGCCGGCGGCCTGACCCGCGTGCCACCGCCCGGTCTCGACGCCCCCCTCAACCTGCGCAACGCGGCCTACGCCGTGCAGTGGTGGGTCTTCGGGATCTTCGCGATCTGGATGTGGTGGAAGATGTTCCGAGCAGAGCAGCCGGCGGACGAGCCCGCCGCTGCACCGAGAGAAGGCGCGACGACGTGAGCACGTATCCCCAGACCCTGGCCAAGCCGCAGCAGATCCGGTCGGCCCTGTCGATCTACCGCGTGCTCGCGATCATCGCCGGCATCGCGCTCTTCGTCCTCCTGCTCGAGATGGTCATGAAGTACGTCTTCAAGCAGACCAACGTGCTCACGGAGTACTGGAGCCCGGTGCACGGGATCATCTACATGGGGTATGCCGCGTCCGTCGCCAACCTGGGCCTCAAGGCGGCGTGGGGCCCGGTCCGCATCGTCAAGAACCTCCTGGCCGGCTTCGTCCCCGTCGTCCCGTGGATCGCCGAGCGACGCAACACCGCCGAGACGGAGGCGCTCCTCTCGCGGGCCTATCTGGCGGGCGAGCCCGAGCGGGGCTGAGACCGCCTCACACGACGGCGCCGGGGATCCCCGGTGACGGGTCGGGCGTCCCTGTGCCCGAGGGCTGGTTCGGCAGGACCAGTCCGGTCTCGTAGGCGTGGATGACGAGGTGCACCCGGTCGGGTGCCCGGAGCTTGGCGAGCAGGTGCGCGATGTGCGACTTGACGCTGCTCGGGGCGACGTGGAGCACGGAGGCCACCTCGGCGTTGGTGTGCCCGGTCGCCACGAGGCGCAGGACCGCGATCTCGCGCGGGGTGAGCTCGGAGAGTGAGTCCCCACCGAGCGGCGTCACCGGGAGGTAGCGGGAGTAGCGCTCCAGCAGCCGCTTCGTGACCGCCGGGGCGAGCAGCGCGTCTCCGGAGGCGACGACGCGGACGGCGCGGACCAGCTCCTCCGGCGTCGCGTCCTTGAGCAGGAAGCCGCTCGCGCCGGCCCGCAGGGCGGTGACGATGTACTCGTCCAGGTCGAAGGTGGTGACCACGACGACCCGGGTCGGCAGGGGCGGGGCTGCCTGGACGATGCGGCGCGTGGCCTCAACCCCGTCCAGCACCGGCATGCGGATGTCGAGGATGGCGACGTCGGGCCGTAGGCGGACGGCGAGGTCGACCGCCTGCTGGCCGTTCGCCGCCTCGGCGACGACCTCCATGTCGGGCTCGCCCCTCAGGCAGTCTGCGAGCGCCCGGCGCATCAGTGGCTGGTCGTCAGCGATCAGCACCCGCAGGGTCACGCGCCACCTCCTCGGCCGGTGCCGGGAGGACGCAGTCGACGACGAAGCCGCCATCGGGCGCCGGTCCGGCGTGCAGGGCACCGCCTAGGAGGTCCACCCGCTGGCGCATCCCCACCAGACCGTTGCCCGGCGTCAGGGCGGGGCCCCCGCCCCCACCGAGGTCGCGGACGAGCAGGTGGAGCTGTTCCGGGCCGAAGTCGACCCGGGCCGTCACGGGCGAGCCCTTGGCGTGCTTCATCGCGTTGGTGAGGGACTCCTGCACGATGCGGTAGGCGTTGAGCTCCACGGCGGGAGAGAGCTTGCGTCGGTCACCGGTCACCACGAGCCGGACGTCGGTGCCCGTCCCGGCCACCTTGCCGACGAGCTCCTCGAGCTGGTCCAGCCCGGGTCGGGTGGCCTGGGCCACGTCGTCGTCGATCGACTGGAGCACTCCGACCAGCCGTCTCATGTCCGTCAGGGCCTCGCGGCCGAGCGACTCGATCGACGCGAGCACCTCGACTGAGCCGCAGCTGCCGAGCTGCTCGCTGCGCCGGGCAGCACCGGCCCGGGCGACGATGATGCCGACGTCGTTGGCCACCACGTCGTGCAGCTCCCGCGCGAGGTTGGCGCGCTCGTGGGCGGCGGCCAGCGCCGCCACGGTCGACTGCTCCTGGGTCAGGTGCCGGGCCTGCTGCTCGAGCAGCCGCGTCCGGTCCTCGAGCAGCCGGGTGCGCATTCGGCCGAGCCGGTATCCCCGGCCCAGTGCCCAGGCGGCGAGGACGGCGAGGACCTCGGTCAGGACYTCGTCGTCCACCTCGGTGCCGAACCGCAAGAAGGCGCTCGCCGCCATGCCCAGCAGCACCGGGACCAGCGCCGCGGCGGAGCCGGGGAGTGGCCACCGCTGGGCGACGGTGAACGAGGCGACGACCACGGCATACGGCAACGGCGCCGGCGGGTATCCCGTGGCGTTGGCCAGGACGGCCGTGAGCGTGGCGACCGCGAGCACCCACCCGGGGGACGAGCGACGCCACAACAGGGCCAGGCACCCGACGAGGGTCAGGCCGGTGCCCAGGACGTCGAGACCCATGTAGTGCAACGGCACGTTGTCGGTCTCGAGGGCGACCTGTCTGGCCCGCTCGACGAAGCCGAAGAGCGAGGCCACGGTCACGACGACGACGAGGGCCACGTCGGCAGCGGAGATCGGACCCGGTGACTGGTCACTGTCCCGGTCGCCGGGGAGGAAGCCCGTCCCCTCGCGGGGGGRGGTTCCGTCCCCCTGCAGCACCCCTGGCTCCCACGAGCGGATGAGGCGAATTGGGTTCCGGCGGCGGAAGACCAAGACTCTCACCCCTTAATAGCCTCGATCATCACCGTACGTCGGACTCCCAGCGAAGGGTGGCGGAATGTTGTTCTTCGGCCCCTCCCGCCATGCGCCCGCGAGGCGCCCGATCCACGCGGTTGTGGCAGGGAGCCTGCCATGAGCCCGGGGGCACTCATCGGCGCGAACCCCCGCTTCGGCCGGCTGGTGCTCGCCATCGCCGCCGGTGTCCTGGTGCTCGGGGCGTCCGCGCTGGGCTCGGCCAAGCTCGACTTCCTCCCCGAGTTCGTGGCGCCGTCGGTGCAGGTGCAGACCGAGGCTCTCGGTCTGTCCGCGGCCGAGGTGGAGCAGCTGGTCACGGTCCCCCTCGAGCAGGACCTGCTCAACGGGGTGCCGTGGCTCGACCGGATCCACTCGCGTTCGCAGGCGGGGCTGTCGGCCATCGACATCGTCTTCGAACCGGGGACTGACCTCTACGCCGCCCGGCAGATGGTCCAGGAGCGGCTGACCCAGGCGCACGCGCTGCCCAACGTCGGCAGCCCGCCGATCATGGTCGAGCCGCTCGCCTCGGCGAGCCGGGTCGCGATGATCGGTCTGCACTCGAAGAGCGTGCCCCTCATCGACATGTCGGTCCTCGCCCGGTGGAAGATCCGTCCCCGGCTGATGGGCATCCCCGGCGTCGCCAACGTGTCGATCTACGGCCAGCGCGACCGGCAGCTGCAGGTGCAGGTGGACCCGGCGAGCCTGCACGCCAAGGGAGTCAGCCTGACGCAGGTCATCGAGACCACCGGCAACGCGCTGTGGGTCTCGCCCCTGACCTTCGTCGAGGCCTCGACGCCCGGCACCGGAGGCTTCGTCGAGGGACCCAACCAGCGCCTCGCCGTCCAGCACGTGCTGCCGATCACCACGGCCCAGAACCTGGGCCAGGTCTCCGTCGAGGGCACCGACACCCCGATGAAGCTCGGCGACGTCGCCCAGGTGATCGAGGACCACCAGCCGCTCATCGGTGACGCGGTCACGGCCGAGCCGGCGCTCTTCCTCGTGATCCAGAAGTTCCCGGAGGCGGACACCCTGACGGTGACGAAGGCCGTCGAGGACGCGCTCGCAGGGCTGCGCCCGGGGCTGGGCGGGATCGACGTCGACACGTCGGTCTATCGCCCCGCGAGCTTCCTCGACAGCGCCGTCCACACGATCGGCATCGCCGGGGCCGCCGGCCTCGTGGCCCTCACGATCGGCGCGCTGCTCCTCTTCTGGTCGCTCCGGGCTGCCCTCGTCATCGCCGCTTCGGTGCTCGTCTCGGTGACCGCGACCCTCTACGTCCTCTTCCTGCGCGGCACGACGCTGACGAGCATGACGCTCGCCGGCCTGCTCGTCGCAGTGGTGCTCATCGTCAACGAGGTGGCGAGCGACGTCGAGTCCGTCCGCGCCCGCTCGCGAGCCGAGGGGACCGAAGGCGCTCCGGTCGGGGGCGGATCGGCGCGGGAGCTCGTGGCGGAGGCGCTGGGCGCGACCCGGCGGACGGCATTCGTCGGCCTCCTGGCGTGCGCGCTGGCCCTCATCCCGCTGCTCGCCCTCGGTTCGTTGGCCACGGCCTTCACCAGGCCGCTCGTGCTCACCTACGTCCTGGCCCTGGCGGCGGCCCTGGTCGTCGGGCTCACCGTGACCCCAGCGCTCATGCTCCTGTTCGCGCGGGACCACGTCTCGGCGCGCCGTGAGACCAGGCCGGTGCGGGCGGTCGCCCGGGCGCTCTCAGGGGCTGTCTCCCGGTTCGCGACGCGACGGCGCCTCGTGTGGTCGCTCGTCGCCGTGCTCGCCGTGGTCGGGGTGGGAGCGTCCGCGGCCGCCGTGGCGCTCAGCAGCCGCGCGCTGGTACCGACGGCGCGCGACCTCGATCTCCTGCTGCACGTCGAGATGCCGGTGGGGACCTCCCTGACCGAGATGACCAGGGTGTCCGGGCGGATGTCGTCGGAGCTGCGGGCCCTGCCCGGGATCGCGTCCGTCGGTGGGCACGCCGGTCGGGCCGTGACCTCCGACCAGCTCGGGGACGTCAACAACGGCGAGCTCTGGCTGACCCTGGACGGATCGGCGAACTACCAGTCGGTGAGGGACTCGATCGACCGCGTCGCGCAGCGTTACCCGGGTGTGAGCACCGCCCTGATGACCTACACGGCAGACCGGGTGGGCGTGGCCACGGCCGGCGGAGCCCACGACATCGTGGTGCGCGTCTTCGGCCAGGACCTCGCCGCCATGCAGGCGACGGGCGCCAAGATCGCCAAGGCCATGTCCACCGTGTCGGGGCTGCAGGGCGCGCACGTCCTGGCCACCCCGCGGCAGCCCACCGTCCACGTCGAGGTCGACCTCGCGGCCGCGGACAAGGCCGGCCTGCGACCGGGCGACGTGCGTCGCGAGGCCACAACGCTGGCAAGCGGACTCGTCGTGGGGAACCTCTACGAGCAGGCCAAGGTCTTCGATGTCGTCGTCCTCGGCACTCCCACGACGCGGGCGAACCTCTCCGGCCTCGGCGACGTGCGGATCGACACGCCGAGCGGGTCGCAGGTGCGCCTCGGCGACGTCGCAAAGGTCACGGTCGTACCCGAGCCCGCGTCGATCGTCCACGACCAGGCGCTGCGCAGCGTCGACGTCGTCGCGGACCTGACCGGGGGCGGGGCCTCGACCGTCGTCGCCGATGTCACCACGGCCGTCAACCGCGTACCGATGCCGAGCGAGACGCACCTGCAGGTCCTGAGCGACGCCGCTGACCGCGAGGCGGACGCGAGGCGGGTCGCCATCGTGTCCCTGGGCGTCCTCCTCGGGCTCCTGCTCCTCGTCCAGGCCGCCACCGGGAGCTGGCGGGCCGCCGTCGCGGTGGTGCTCCTCGCCCCGCTCGGCGGTGTCGGGGCGGTGCTCGTCGCACCGTCGGTCGGCGGCCTCGGGACGGCCGGTCCCTTGCTGGGCCTCTTCGCGGCCATCGCCCTCACCCTGGTCGGCGGTCTCGTGTCGGCTCGCGGCATTGGTGCCCGGGTCCCGGTGCTGGCCGCAGCCGGTGGCGGGTCGGTGCCGCCGGCCGGGTCGGTGCCGCCGGCCGGCTCGGTGCCGCCGGCCGGCTCGGTGGCCGCCATGGCCACGG
>NZ_JBFULD010000089.1:0-13095 GCF_056400505.1 Terrabacter sp. P5_B1 | reverse complement strand
GAGCAGGCCCTTCGGGACCGCGTCGATCACTGACTTCTGCGTCACCGCTGTCATGCCTGAACCCTATTCCTCTCCTGGTGGTCGTCGTCGGCGCCCCGTGACCGGCGACGGATCAGCGCTCGTCCATGCCCCACGGGGAGCCGTAGCCCTCGGGCTTGTCCGCGGCCAGGAGGTCGAGGAAGGGCACGGCGTCGAAGGCCTCGGGGCCCAGCACGCCGGCACCCTTCCACGTGCCCCGGGCGAGCAGCTCCAGCGCGACGACGGGGTTGACCGCCGTCTGCCACACCACGCACTGGGCGCCGTAGGCCGCCATCGTCTCGGCGTTGTCGACGACGTGGTAGAGGTAGGTGCGACGCGGCCGGCCGTCCTTGCCCGTGCCGGTGACGAAGAGGCCCGCGCACGTCTTGCCGGTCATCCGCGGCCCGATGGTCGCCGGGTCAGGCAGCGCGGCGGCCACGACGTCGCGCGGTGAGACCTGCACGCCTTTGACGGTGATCGGCTCGGTCCGGTCGAGGCCCAGCGTGTTCAGCACCTTGAGGATGGTGATGAACTCGTCCCCGAGGGCGTACTTGAAGGTGACCCGCCTGGCGTCGACCCAGCGCGGCATGAGGAGCACCTCCTCGTGCTCGACGTTGACGCACTCGACCGGTCCGATGCCCTCCGGGAAGTCGAAGACCTCCGGCTCACTGAAGGGCGCGGTCGTGAACCAGCCACGGTCCTTCTCCCACACGACCGGCGGGTTGAGGCACTCCTCGATCGTCGTCCACATCGAGAAGCTGGGCGCGAAGATCTCGTTGCCATCGTCGTCGTGCACCACGAGGTTCGCGCCGTCCCGCGTGCCCAGCTCGTCGATCTCGTCGAAGAGGTGGTCGGCGGCATACCGGGCGAACACGTCGGACAGCCCGGGCTCGACGCCGATGCCGACGAGCGCCAGACGGCCGTCGGCCTCCCACTCCCCCGTCATCGCGAACTGCTCGTCGCCGAGCTTGACCCCGGTGACGGCATACGGCTGCTGGGGGTGACGCCTCGACAGGCTCATCGCCATGTCGAGGTAGTCGGCCCCGGCAGCCTTGGCGCCGTGGAAGATCGGCATGTCGAACTTCGGGTCGACTGCATTGAAGACGTGGGTGGCAGCATGGTGCCGGGCCAGTCGCGTCACGGCGTCGGCCGATGAGGCATCCACGTGGGCCGCCACGAAGCGGGTGTCTGTCGGATGCCGGACCGCCACTGCGGCGACGGTGCGCTCGGCCCGCGCCACGTCGTAGTCGGCGACGACCCAGGAGTCGAAGAAGGCACGCTCGGCCGCGATGCGCGCGGCGGCGTCACCGACTCCACCGGAGCCGACCATCAGGACCCGCACGGTTCACGCCACCTTCCGGGAGCGGCGGCTGGCCAGCACCTGCCCGGCGATGACCACGACGAGGGCACCGAGGAACATGACGGTCCCGATCACGTTGATCTGCACCGGAGTCCCTCGTTGCGCAGCGCCCCACACGTACATCGGGAACGTGACCGACTCCGGGCTCGCGTTGAAGTTGGTGATGATGTAGTCGTCGAAGGACAACGAGAAGGCCAGCAGAGCACCCGCCGCGATTCCCGGGAGCACGAGCGGGAAGGTCACCTTGAGGAAGGCCTGCAGCTCGTTGGCGTAGAGGTCTGCGGCGGCCTGCTCGAGGCGCGGGTCGAGCGAGGCGACTCGGGCCTTGACCGTGACGATGACGAATGACAGGCAGAACATGATGTGCGCGATGAGGATCGTCGTGCGGCCGGTCGGGACGCCCATGGCGATGAACAGGGTGAGCAGGCTCGAGCCCATGACCACCTCGGGGGTGGCCATCGGCAGAAAGATGAGCAGGTTCGTCCCCGAACGGCCCCGGAAGCGGTACCGCCCCAGCGCGAAGGCCACCATGGTGCCGAGAACCGCAGCCGTGAGCGAAGCGATCACGCCGATCTGCAGGCTGAGGCCGACCGACTGGCACATGCCCGGGACGCCACAGACGTTGGTCCACGCGTCGAAGGAGAACTCGTTCCACTGGTAGTTGTAGCGGCCCAACGGCTTGTTGAAGGAGAAGATGATGACGACGAGGTTCGGGAGCAGGATGTAGGCCATCACCAGGATCCCGATGATGATGACCAGATTGCGTCGCAGCCACGCCATGTCAGACCAGCTCCTCGGTACCGGCCCGGCGGACGTACGTGACCACGAAAGCCACGATGATCAGCAGCAGGATGAAGCTGAGCGCGGCCGCCGTCGGGTAGTCGAGGACCCGTAGGAACTGGGCGTCGATGACCTGCCCGATCATCACCGTCCGGGTGCTGCCGAGCAGGACCGAGTTGATGTAGTCGCCCGTCGCAGGGATGAACGTCAGCAGCGTGCCGGCCACGACGCCGGGCAGCGACAGAGGCCAGATGACACGTCGGAACGCCTGGAACGGCGAGGCGTAGAGGTCGCCCGCAGCCTCGACGAGTCGGTGGTCGAGGCGCTCGAGGTTGGCGTAGAGCGGCAGCACCATGAACGGCAGGAAGTTGTAGGTCAGGCCGCAGATCACTGCGAAGGGCGAGAAGAGCAGCTGATCGTTGTTGATCAGACCGACCGTGCGCAGCACGTCCTTGAAGCCGGTGAGCAGGAGGTCGGTGTGGGTCCGCAGCGCCACCTGTGCGAGGAGGCCGCTGTCGCCGAGGATCGTCTGMCAGGCCAGCGTCCTGATGAGGAACGAGGTGAAGAACGGAGCGATGACGAGCACCAGGAGGATGTTCTTGTACCTGCCCGAGCGGTGCGCGATGAACCACGCGAGCGGATAGCCCAGGGCCAGCGTCGCGAGAGTGGCGACCCCCGCGTAGATGAGCGAGCGCAACATCTGCGGCCAGTAGGTGGACAGGGCGTCGGCATACGTCGCGAAGTTCCACGTCATCGTGTAGCCGTTGTCCACGTCGCCCGTCTGCAGCGACTGCGAGCCGAGCGAGATCATCGGCAGGACGAAGAAGACGACGAGCCAGAGCATGCCCGGGATGAGGAGCAGGTAGGGCACCGTGGCCCGGCGGCGGGCTCGCCGGGGCGCCGCTACCGGTGCCCCGGTGATGGTGGAGACGGCCATCTCACTCGTCCTCGACGTGCTCGGCCCCGGCGTCCGCGTCCTGGGACGCGTCGAGGGCGAAGCTGTTCTCGGGCACCCACCCGAGGGTGACGTTGGAGCCGAGGACAGCACGCGGCATACCGTCGTTCTGCTGCACGACAGTCAGTTCGCGACCCCACGGCATCGCGACGAGGTACTGCGTCGCCACGCCCAGGAAGGAGACGTCGGTCACCGCACCCTTGAGCGTGTTGAGGCCTGTCGCGTCGGAGGAGTCGGCGAGGATGCGGACCTTCTCCGGCCGGATGCCCAGCCACAGCTCCGCACCGCTGCCCGGCAGCGACGAGGCGGGCAGCGTCATCGGTATGCCGTGCACGTCGAGGGAGGCGATTTCACCGGTGACCCTGCTCACCGTGGCCCGGAGGAGGTTCGACTGCCCGAGGAAGTTCGCCGCGAAGGTCGACTGCGGCTTCTCGTAGAGCGTCCCGGGGTCGCCGACCTGCTGGAGTCGCCCCGCATTCATCACTGCGATGGTGTCGGCCATGGTCATGGCCTCCTCCTGGTCGTGGGTGACGTGCACGAACGTCAGGCCGACCTCCTGCTGGATGCGCTTGAGCTCGATCTGCATCTGGCGACGCAGCTTGAGGTCGAGCGCGCCGAGGGGCTCGTCGAGCAGCAGGACGTCGGGGCGGTTGACCACGGCCCGCGCCAGGGCGACGCGTTGCTGCATGCCACCCGAGAGCTGGGTCGGCTTCTTCCGCGCCACCTGCGCGAGCTCGACCAGCTCCAGCGCCTCCATCGCCTTGGCCTTCCAGTCCCGAACGCCCCGGCGCTTGAGGCCGAACGCCACGTTCTCGAGGATGTCGAGGTGCGGGAAGAGGGCGTAGTTCTGGAAGACCGTGTTGACGTTGCGCTGGTAGGGCTTGGTGGAGGTGATGTCCCGCCCGCCGATGGAGATGGCCCCCACCGTCGGCTGCTCGAGACCGGCGACCATGCGCAGTGTGGTCGTCTTTCCGCAGCCCGAGGGYCCGAGGAGGGCGAAGAACGAGCCCTGCGGGATGGTCAGGTCGATGTTGTYGACCGCGGTGAACGTGTCGTAGGTCCTCGTGACACCTGTGAGGACCAGGTCACCGCTCGTGCGCTCGGCCATCAGCCGGTTACCAGCGTCTGGAACTTCTTGTTGTACTTGGTCTCCTCGGCGGTGGTGAGGCCGCGGAAGACCTGCGCCCGCGACATCGTCTCGGCCGACGGGAAGATCAGTTGGTTCGAGGACACGGTCGGGTCCAGCTGGTCGAGCACTTCCTTGGTGCCCTTGACCACGGAGATGTAGTTGACGTAGTCGACGACCTGGGCCATCACCTTCGGGTCGTAGTAGTAGTTGATGAGGCGCTCGGCGTTCTTCTTGTGCTTGGCCAGCGCCGGGATGACGAAGTTGTCGGACCACAGGGTGCAACCGGTCTGCGGCAGGGTGTAGCCCAGGCTTGGGTTGTCGGCCCGCAGCTGCACGACGTCCCCGGTCCACGCGAAGCAGGCGGCGGTGTCGCCCGACGCGAGCGGCTTGGTGTAGTCGTTGCCGGTGAAGCCCTTGATCTGGCCGGCGTCCTTGGCCTTCTGCAGCTCGGCCATGGCGGCATCGAAGTCAGCGTCGGTGAAGCTGTCGATCTTCTTGCCCATCGCCATCAGCACGAGGCCGACCGTGTCGCGCATCTCGGTGAGCAGCGTGACCTTGCCCTTGAGGCTCGGGTCGGTGAGCAGCTGGTCGACGGACTCGACCTTCTTCCCGCCGGTGGCCTTGGGGTTGAAGGCGATACCGGCGAAGCCGCTCTGCCAGGGGAGGGAGAAGACCCGGCCCGGGTCGAACGACACCTGCTTCAGGGCGTCCTCGAGATTCGCGTGGTTCGGGATGTTGGCGAGGTCGAGCTTCTGGACGTAGCCGTTGCGGATGAGCCGAGCCACCATCCAGTCGGTGCTGCACCACACGTCGCGCCCGGTATCGCTGCCGGCATCGAGCAGCGGGCGCACCTTGGCGTAGAACTCGTCGTTGTCGTTGTAGTCCTCGGTGTAGTTGACCTTGATGCCGGTCTCCTTGGTGAAGGCATCAAGGGTCGGCCGGGCCTTGGTCTTGTCGTTGACATCGATGTACGCCGGCCAGTTGGACCAGTTGATGACCTTCTCGGTGTCTGACATGTCCTGCGCGGCTGCGGCAGTCTTGGCGGCCKCCGTGCCGGTGCCGCCCGCGCCGGTCGTGGGGTTCTTGCCGGCTGACCCACAGGCGGCGAGGAAGGCTGCGGCGCCGACACCCGCGGCGCCCATCATCGCGGAGCGGCGCGAGACGAGGCCGCGCATGAGCGCGGCACGCAGGTGCGGGTCGCCGGTGTCGAAGCTCTTGTCATTCATGTCATTGACTCCAGGGGTTCCAGTGGGTCGGTGTGGTGGAGGGATCGACGTTCACCCGGTGGTGCTGGGCTGTGGTGCCCCGTGTCGCCTGCCCGGAGCGATGCCGCCGTCCTCGCGGGCGCCGGGTCTCACGATTCGATGTTGGCCATGACGTGCTTGATGCGGGTGTAGTCCTCGAGGCCGTACATGGACAGGTCCTTGCCGTAGCCGCTGTGCTTGAATCCCCCGTGCGGCATCTCTGCAACGATCGGGATGTGCGTGTTGATCCAGACGCAGCCGAAGTCGAGCTTCTTGCACATGCGCATCGCCCTGCCGAAGTCCCTGGTCCAGACGCTCGAGGCGAGGCCGTACTGCACCCCGTTGGCCCAGGCGAGCGCCTCGGCCTCGTCGGTGAACTGCTGCACCGTGATGACCGGGCCGAAGATCTCGTTCTGGATGTGCTCGTCGTCCTGGCGGAGCCCGGCCAGCACGGTCGGCTCGAAGAAGAACCCGTCGCCGAGCGTGTTGACGCGTGAGCCGCCGGCGGCCACGCGCGCGTGCTCGGGCAGCCGGTCCACGAAGCCCGAGACGTGCGCCATCTGGTTGGCGTTGTTGACCGGCCCGAGGCTCGCGTCGTCGTCGTCCGGCATACCGACCTTGACCGAGCTGCGGGCGTAGTCGGCGAGCGCGGCGACGAAGTCGTCGTGGACCCGGGGACCCACGAGCACGCGCGTGGCGGCCGTGCAGTCCTGGCCGGCGTTGAAGTAGCCGGCTCCGGCGATGCCCTCGACGGCGGCCTCGATGTCGGCGTCGTCGAAGACGATGACCGGCGCCTTGCCGCCGAGCTCGAGGTGCACGCGCTTGACGTCGCGCGACGCGCTTTCGGCCACCTGCATGCCGGCGCGGACGGAGCCCGTGATCGCCACGAGCGCCGGCGTCGGGTGCTCGACGAGCATGCGGCCGGTCTCGCGATCGCCGGTGATGACGTTGAAGGTGCCCTCGGGCAGGAACTCCGACGCGAGCTCGGCGAGGAGCAGCGTCGTCTCGGGCGTGGTGTCGGACGGCTTGAGGACGATGGTGTTGCCCGCGGCGAGGGCCGGGGCGATCTTCCACATCGCCATCATCATCGGGTAGTTCCACGGCGTCACCTGGCCGACGACACCGATCGGCTCGCGGCGCACGAACGAGGTGTGCCCCTTCATGTACTCCCCTGCCGACTTGCCCTCGAGCACGCGCGCGGCGCCGGCGAAGAAGCGCAGCTGGTCGAGCATCGGAGGGATCTCCTCGCTCCGCGTCAGCGCGTGCGGCTTGCCGGTGTTCTCACCCTCGAGGCGGACGAAGTCCTCGGCCCGCGCCTCGATGGCGTCCGCGAACTTCAGCAGCGCCGCCTGGCGCTCCGCGGGGGTCGTGTCACCCCACGTCTCGAACGCCGAGGACGCGGCGGCATACGCCCGGTCGACGTCGGCCTGGCCGCTCACGGGAGCCGTGGCCACGACCCGGGCGGTCGAGGGATCGACGATGTCGAGGATCGCGTCGCCCTCGGGGTCGAGGTACTGCCCACTGACGAAGTTGCGGAGCTGGCGCGGCTGCGGAGTCATGCGGGAATGCTAAACGCATACCTTCGCAATCGTGAAGGGTTGTCGGCAAAATTCTTCGGAATCAGTTGTCTGAGGACTTGCCAACAGTGTGTTCCACAGGTCAGTATCGGCGCATGACGACCATCCGCGGCATAGCCAATGCGGCCGGGTCCGGGGGCGCCGGAGCCAAGAAGCCCTCGGTGAACCTCGACGACGTGAGCAAGACCATCATCGAGCTCCTGCAGCATGACGGGCGCAAGTCGTACGCGTCCATCGCCCAGGAGGTCGGCCTCTCCGAGGCGGCTGTGCGCCAACGCGTGCAGCGCCTGCTCGACGCCGACGTCATGCAGATCGTCGCGGTGACGGACCCGCTGCAGGTCGGGTTCCAGCGCCAGGCGATGGTCGGGCTGCGGGTGTCGGGAGACATGACGGCGGTGGCCGACGCGCTGACCAAGATGGACGAGGTCTCCTACGTCGTGACCACGGCCGGCAGCTTCGACGTGCTCGCCGAGGTCGTCTGCGAGAACGACTCCCACCTGCTCGAGCTGCTCACGGGCCGCATCCGCCCGCTCCCGGGCGTCACGGCCACCGAGACGTTCGTCTACCTGAAACTCAACAAACAGCTCTACAACTGGGGTACACGATGAGCATCAACCCGAACGAGGTCTGGGAACCGACCTCGGACCACCGCACGCCGGCCGGCACCCTCCACTCCGAGGCAGCGCGCGACCACCTCTGGATGCACTTCACGCGCCACTCGGTGTTCGAGGACCGGACCGAGGGCGGCCTGGGCCACACGGTCCCGATCATCACCAAGGGCCAGGGCTGGAAGATCTGGGACGACCGCGGAAACGAGTACATCGACGGTCTGGCAGGCCTCTTCGTCGTCCAGGTCGGCCACGGGCGCGAGGAGCTCGCCGACGCGGCGGCCAAGCAGGCCAAGGAGCTCGCCTTCTTCCCGCTCTGGAGCTACGCCCACCCGAAGGCCATCGAGCTGGCCGAGCGCCTTGCAGCCCATGCGCCCGGCGACCTCAACCGCGTCTTCTTCACGACCGGCGGCGGCGAGGCCGTCGAGACCGCCTGGAAGCTGGCCAAGCAGTACTTCAAGCTGACCGGCAAGCCGACGAAGCACAAGGTCATCTCCCGCAACGTCGCCTACCACGGCACCCCCCAGGGCGCCCTGTCGATCACCGGCATCCCGGCGGCCAAGGAGATGTTCGAGCCGCTCGTGCCCGGCGCGCACAAGGTGCCGAACACGAACATGTACCGCGCCCCCGAGCACCTCCAGGGCGACGAGAAGGCCTTCGGTCGCTGGGCCGCGGACCGCATCGCCGAGGCCATCGAGTTCGAGGGCCCTGACACCGTCGCGGCCGTCTTCCTCGAGCCGGTGCAGAACTCCGGTGGCTGCTTCCCGCCTCCTGCCGGCTACTTCGAGCGCGTCCGCGAGATCTGCGACGAGTACGACGTGCTGCTCGTGTCCGACGAGGTCATCTGCAGCTTCGGCCGCATCGGCTCGATGTTCGCCTGCGACGACTTCGGCTACGTGCCCGACATCATCACGTGCGCCAAGGGCATGACGAGCGGCTACTCCCCCATCGGCGCGATGATCGCGAGCGACCGGCTCTTCGAGCCGTTCAAGTCAGGCACGACGTACTTCCCGCACGGCTACACCTTCGGCGGCCACCCGGTGTCGGCGGCGGTCGCCATGGCCAACCTCGACATCTTCGAGCGCGAGGGCCTCAACCAGCACGTCAAGGACAACGCCCCACTCTTTAAGGCGACGCTCGACAAGCTGCTCGACCTGCCGCTCGTCGGCGACGTGCGCGGCGCCGGGTTCTTCTACGGCATCGAGCTCGTCAAGGACAAGGCGACCCGCGAGACCTTCAACGACGCCGAGTCCGAGCGCCTGCTGCGCGGCTTCCTCTCCAAGGCGCTCTTCGACGCCGGCCTCTACTGCCGTGCCGACGACCGCGGGGACCCCGTCATCCAGCTCGCGCCGCCGCTCATCATGGGCCCGGAGCAGTTCGACGACATCGAGTCCCGACTGCGGTCGGTGCTGACCGAGGCCGAGAACCACCTCTGACCTGACGCACGGTCTGGTGGCGCCCCTGGTCCACAGGTCCAGGGGCGTCACCGTCCCATCCACGCAGGCCGGGCAGGTCGACACCAGATCAGGGCTGGCATCCCGCACTCGAGTAGGCCCGGTGGTCCACGACGCACGTCTGCACGAACGCCTCGAAGTCCGGCTGCGCCCACGTCTGCCAGAAGTCAGCGTGCATCGACCGACCGTCGCTCGTGCCCATCGCAGCGTCCGACGACAGCGCCACGTCAGTACCCTTGCCCACGTACGGGAACTGGATGGTCTCGCGCAGCTCGGTCACGCCGATCGGGAACCCCGCAGGGCACACCCTGCCCACGCGGTACGCGTAGTGGGCATTGTCCCTCGTGTCACCGTACTGGCTCGTCGGGTGGCTCGGCAGGACGCCATCCCAGCACGACGGGAAGTCGATGTGCGCCGTCAGCGTCAGCCCCGGCTTGGCCGGCAGACCCGAGCAGTCGGGGATGCTCTGCACCGGCGTCGATCGCCGGCCCGACTTCTGCCCGCACGTCCAGTTGTATGCCGTCCCGATCAGCCGCGTGTCCGCCGGGATCGCCCGAGCCGGGCCGAACTGGTCACCGGACGCCGCTCGGTAGTATGCCGTGAACTGCTGCGCTGGTACCAGCTGCCCGGCCTTCGGCCCGGAGATGTACCGCAGCGTCGGTGTCCAGTAGCCCGCCGAGTCGGCCGAGTTCGACAGCCCCAGCACCTTCCGGCAGTTGTTCGCCCGGCCCACCAGGTCCGTGTAGTTCGCCGCGTTGGGGTTCGGCAGGGAGAACCACGCAATGTTCCCGAACAGCTGGTGCTCGTGCGCCGAACCCCTGCCGTTGTGATTCACGATCGGGTCGTACGACGCGACCGACACCGTCGGCTGCCCGGACACGTCGCACCCCACCTTCCCCAGCGCCGACGCCGGGCTGGGAGGCAGCAGCATCGCCACCACCACACCCGGGGCCGACAGGAGCGCCACGAGGATCTTCCGTCGTCTGTGCATGTCCCCACCCTTCGCTCTCGCCGGACCGGAGTGGTCTCGGCGCCACCGCTCTTCCCCGTCGCGATCAGCCGTCCCTGTTCGGCCCGATGCAACCCTCAGTGTGTCGAAGATCACGCCCGCCGTCTGCCACTCGTCCAGCACACGCGGCTTCCGCGGCCGGCTCTGTCGGACGATGCGCCGAGCCGGGACCGCTCCTAGGACGACTGAGCTCCGGAACGCTAGGGCGAGGTGTTCGTTGGGGTACGTGTGATGAGTGCGACGCCGACGCACCGCCGACGCTAGGAGAAGACATGGGATTCCTCGACAAGCTGCTGGGCCGCGAGCCGCTCTCACAACAGCAGCGCCCCCAGCAGCCAGCACCGCCCACCGGCCAGCCCTATGCCGTCCCGCCGCCTCGAGGAGGCGCCTCCACCGAGGACGAGCGCGCCATCGCCCGCTACAAGTACCTGCTGCGCACAGCCGACCCCGAGGACATCGAGAAGGTCCACGCCGAGGCGTTCGCCAAGCTCTCACCCGAGCAGCGCCAGATGGTGCTCCAGCGCCTCACGGACGACCTCCCCGAGAGCGAGCGGCCGCGCAGCGACCAGCCGGCCGACCTCGCCCGCAGTGCCACCCGCGCCGAGATGTCCCGGCCGGGCTACCTCCAGGGCGCCTTCGGTGGCGGCCGGGGCGGGATGGGCGGGATGGGCGGCATGGGGATGGGCGGCATGATCGCCGGCTCGATGCTCGGGACGATCGCAGGTGTCGTCGTGGGCTCGGCCGTGGCGGACATGATGCTCGGTGGCTACGACTCCTCGCCCGAGGCCCAGGAGGCCGGCGACGCCAACGCCGACGCCGGTGGAGACGCCGGTGGAGACGCCGGTGGAGACGCCGGTGGAGACGCCGGTGGAGACGCCGGTGGAGACGCGGGCGATGCCGGGGACGCCGGAGGATCCGACTTCGGTGACTTCGGTGGCGGGGGCGACTTCGGCGGAGGCGACTTCGGCGGAGGCGACTTCGGCGGAGGCGGCGACTTCGGCGGTTTCTGAGCCGTAGGTCTGCGGATCGAGCTGCGCCTGACGCTGTCAGGACGACCCGATCCGCAGGCCACTCCCCCGCCTCGGCGGTCAGACCCCGACGAGCCAGTGGAAGAGCGCCGCGATGCCGAGGATGACCGGGACCGACGCGAACGTGCTGACGAAGATGACGTCGCGGGCGAGGTTGACCTCGCGGCGGTAGCGGACGGCATACGTGAAGATGTTCTGGGCCGTGGGGAGGGCGGCCGTCACGACGACGGCGAAGAGCGCCTGACCACGAAGTCCGAGCCCCAGGCCCACCACGAGCGCGATCGTGGGCATGAGCAGGGTCTTGAGGACGACGATCGTCCAGACGTGCTCGGCGGACCGGCCGGTTGCCGGCCTCGGCCCGCGCCRCAGGGAGATGCCGAACGCGACGAGCATCGAGGGCACGGCCATCGCCCCGAGCAGGTCGATGGGCGCCGCGACGACGCGCGGCAGCTGGATGTCGAAGACCGCGATGAGCAGGCCGGCGACCGCGCCAAGGGTGATCGGGTTGCTGAACATCCGGCGCACGCTGCGACCGAGGGTGGGACGCTCGCCGCGCGCGTCGCTGTCGAAGAGCGCCATGTACACGGGCGTGATGACGAGCAGCTGCATGAGGAGCGTCGGCGCGACCCACGCGACGTCCCCCAGGACATAGAGCGCGATGGGGATGCCGAGGTTGCCCGCGTTGACGTATGCCGCCGAGAGACTTCCGATGAGTCGTGACCCGAGCATGCCTCCCGCCCAACGGAACCGGGCTATGAGCAGGTAGATGACGACGACCAGGGTGAAGCTGATGAGCGACGTCACGAGGTTCGCCGACAGCACCGCGTCGAGCGACGTGCGCTGCATGACCGTGAGCAGCAGCGCCGGCGAGGCGACGTGGAAGGCGAGCCGCGAGAGGGTGACCTGGGCCGAGTCGTCGAGCACGCGACGGTCGGCGAGCAGCCACCCGATCGCGACGATGATCGCGATCGTCGCAAAGCCTTCCAGCACGCCGACCATGACGCCGATCCTTGCAGCGCCGGCGCACACGCCGGGTCGCGGGTCCGCTCCTCGACATTCAGGGCGAGGCAGGATGGGGCGCATGGAGATCGAGACGCTGGACGAGCTGGACGACCACCTCGACTCCGACGGGCCGCTGCGCGGCCTGCGCCTGCAGGACCTCGACCTGACCTCCTACGGCGACCGTCTCGCGGCCCATGGAGACCTCACCGGTCTGGTCGTCCTCGGCGGCACCGTGCCCGTTCCCGTCGCCGAGCTGCTCCTCGTGCGCGGCGCGATCCTCTTCCCCGGCGTCGCCGATGCTCCGGTCGACCCGTGGCGCGGGCTCTACCTCCCGTCCGACCTCTACGCCGGTCTCGAACGCGGGTATGCCGCCACCCCGGACGCCCGAGCATACGCGTGGTTCGCCGATGCCCGGCTGCGCACCGACGCGTACTGCACGCTCGTGCGGGCCATCCACGACGACTCGGTGACCGACGAGCTCGACGAGTTCGTGCAGGGTCGATCGGTGGTCGGGATCATGGGCGGGCATGCGCTGCAACGGGACTCGCCGGCCTACGCTGCCGCGGCCGACCTCGGGCACGCTCTCGCGGAGGAGGGGCACCTCGTCGCGACGGGTGGCGGCCCCGGGGCGATGGAGGCGGCCAACCTCGGCGCCCTGTGCCGCAGCGCGGCGGCCGTCGAAGAGGCCGTCGGCCGCATCGTCGGCGTGCCGGGCTTTCGGCGCGACATCACGCCGTGGGCTGCGACCGCGCTGGCGGCAAGGGACGCCGTCGTCGGCGACGAGCCCCAGATGCCCTCGGAGACGCTCGGTCCGTCCGCCCGGTCGCTCGGCATCCCGACCTGGTTCTACGGCCACGAGCCGCCCAACGTCTTCTGCGACGTCATCGCCAAGTACTTCTCCAACGCCATCCGCGAGGAGGGTCTCCTCGCC
>NZ_JBFULD010000088.1:0-13117 GCF_056400505.1 Terrabacter sp. P5_B1 | reverse complement strand
GCGTGGGGCCCGACGACCCAGGCGCGGCCGTCGAAGAGGTCGGCCCTCGCGGCTGCCGCTCCCGAGCGCTCGCGCCCGGCCATCGGGTGTGACCCGACGTAGCGGCTCGAGTCGGCTCCCGAGTCGAGGACGACGCGCAGGACCGACTCCTTGACGGAGGCGACGTCGGTGACGACGGCGTCGGGCCACCGGTCGAGCGCCGCGACGACGACTCGGGCGGCGACGTCGGGCGGTGCGGCGACGACGACCACGTCGGGGGCGGCGGCCTCGTCGTCGGCCACGTCGCCTGCCTGGAGGTCGCGGGCAAGACGGACGGCCGTCGGAGACGGGTCGTCGAGCGACACCCGAAAGCCGTTGTGGGACAGGGCGATCCCCAAACTGGTACCGATCAGCCCGGCGCCGACGATACGGACGTGCGTGGTCACCACGCCAGCGTAGCGAGCACGCCGTCACCCAGCCGGGACATCTCGATCACAGGCCAGCGGCCTTGTAGAGGGCTCCGATCTCTGCCTTGTTGAGCCGACGCGTGCGCCCGGACTTGAGGTCGGCGAGACGGATCGGGCCGACCTCGGTGCGCACGAGCTCGAGGACGGGGTGTCCCACCGCCTCGAGCATCCGTCGGACGACGTGCTTGCGCCCCTCGTGCAACACGACCTCGACCATGGCCTTGCCGGGCTGGTGGTCGACGATCCGGAACGAGTCGACGCTCACGGGGCCGTCCTCGAGCTCGACGCCCTCCCGCAGCCTCTTGCCGACGTCCCGCTGCACCGGTCCACGGATCGTCGCCACGTAGGTCTTGAGGACGCCGTATGCCGGGTGCTGGAGCCGGTGGGCGAGGTCCCCGTCGTTCGTGAGCAGCAGCAGGCCCTCGGTGTCGGCGTCGAGGCGGCCGACGTGGAAGAGACGCTGCTCGCGGTTGCCGACGTAGTCCTCGAGCGAGACGCGGCCGAGCTCGTCGTGCATCGTCGTGACGACGCCCTTGGGCTTGTTGAAGGCGAGGTAGACGCGGTCCTCGTCGAGGTTGACGCGCACGCCGTCGACGTGGACGACCTGGGTCTGCGGGTTGATCCGCACCCCGAGCTCGGTGACGACCTGGCCGTCGACCTCGACGCGGCCCYGCTCGATGAGGTTCTCGCAGACCCGGCGCGATCCGACGCCACCGGCGGCCATGAGCTTCTGGAGGCGCACGCCCTCCGGGTCGTGGACGTCGATCTCGGGAGCGGCCTTGCGGTCGGGCAGCTTCGTGGGCTGGCTCGCCTTGGTGGAGCCGGCGAACCGCGGCCCGCTGGCCTTGCCACCCCCACCGCTGCGGCCGCCCGCGACGGGCCGACCGGTGCGGCCCTTGCCGCCGGAGCCGCCTCGGGCAGCGGGGCCGCCGGACGAACCGGACCCCTTCTTGCGCGGCTGACGGGGGGACCTGGAGTACTCGCTCATGCGTGTCCTTCCTCGATGAGCTCGTCGATGACGTCGACGTCCGGTAGGTAGGGCGCGAGCGCCGGGAGGTCGTCGAGCGACGACAGCCCCATGCGTTGGAGGAAGTACGGCGTCGTCCGGTAGAGCATCGCACCGCTCTCCCCGAGATCCTCGACCTCTTCGATGAGACCGCGCGACGTCAGCGTGCGCACGACCCCGTCGACGTTGACACCGCGGACGGCGCTGACCCGGGCCCGGGAGACGGGCTGGCGGTAGGCGATGACGGCGAGCGTCTCGAGGGAGGCCTGGGTCAGCTTGGCCTGCTGACCGTCGAGGACGAACTTCTCCACGACGGGCGCGAAGTCGGACCGGCTGTAGACGCGCCACCCGCCCGCGACGCTGCGCAGGGTGAACCCGCGCTGCGCGGCGGCATACTCCTCCTCCAGCGCGTGCAGGTGGGTCTGAACGTCCTCCACGGGCAGCTCGAGCGCCGAGGCGAGCGCGACCTCGGTCACGGGTTCGTCGACGACCATGAGCACGGCCTCGAGAGCCGAGCGGGCGCCCCCCGGGAAGTCGTTGATGTCGAAGGCGATCTGCTCGTCGGCACCTCCCAGGTCGTCGCGGTCCTCGACGGGCTCGCCCGTCCCTTGCGCCGACTGGTCACTCATCGTCTGCTCCTGTCCGTGGGGCGGCGACGCCAACCGGCTCGTCGATCTGCCGCGGGTCGCTGGTCTCCTGCGGGTCGCCGTCGTCGCCATCGTCGGCGCTGCCGTCTTCGTCCTCGTCGAACTCGTCGTCGAACTCGTCGTCGATGGCGATGTCGCCCGCCTCTGTGCCGGTCCAACGGATGTCGAGCTCCCCCAGGGCCTCTGCCTGCTCGAACGCGATGGCGGCCTCCTTGAAGAGCTCGAGCAGCGCGAGGAAGCGGGCGACGATGACGAGCGTGCTGTCGGCGTCGGCGACGAGACTGCGGAACGATACCTGGCCGCGGTGGCGCAGTCGGTCCACGATGATGGCGGCCTGTTCCCGGACGCTGACCTGAGGTGTGTGCAGGTGCTCGAGGCCGACGGTGGGCGCGATCTTCGGCGTCATCGCCCGCGCGGCGATCATCGCGAACTGCTCGGGCGTCACGGCGATGACGAGCTCGGGGAGCAGCTTGGCGAACTCGGGCTCGAGGCCGGCCTGGCGCGGCGTGATGCGCCCGGCCGTGGCCATCCGCTCGCGGAAGGTGTTGGCGATCTCCTTGTAGGCGCGGTACTGCAGCAGCCGGGCGAAGAGCAGGTCACGGGCCTCGATGAGCGCGAGGTCCTCGTCGTCCTGCGGTCCCGCCGACGGGAGCAGGCGCGAGGCCTTGAGGTCGAGCAGGGTGGCGGCGATGAGGAGGAACTCGGAGGCCTGGCCCAGGTCCCAGTCGCTGTCCGTGGCCTGGGCCGCCTTGATGTGGGCGACGAACTCGTCGGTCACCTTGGCCAGGGCGACCTCGGTGATGTCGAGCTTGTGCTTGCTGATGAGGCCGAGGAGCAGGTCGAAGGGCCCCGAGAAGACGTCGAGGTGCACCTCGAACGGCGCCGACGACCGGCGCGTGATGACGCCCCCGGGGGTCAGCTCCTCTGCGGGAGCAGCCGGGGCGGCCGAGGCGGCAGCTCCGGCCTGCGCGACGGCGGCGACCTCGGCGAGGGCAGCGTCGTCGGCGTCGACCGCGAGGCGGCCGACGGTGTCCTGCTCGGTCATCGAATCACTACGGATCAAGCCGCCGCACCGCGCGCGATGAGCTCGCGGGCGAGCTGACGGTAGGCGTTGGCACCCGAGTGGTCCGAGGAGTACGACGTGATCGGCTCGGCCGCGAGCGTCGCGTCCGGGAACTTCACGGTGCGGCTGATCACGGTGTGGAAGACCCGGTCGCCGAAGTGGTCGACGACCGAGCGCACGACCTCCCGGCTGTGCAGCGTGCGGCCGTCGTACATCGTGGCGAGGATGCCGTCGACCTGCAGGCGCGGGTTGAGGCGGTCGGTGATCTTGTCGATGGTGTCGATGAGCAGGGCCACGCCGCGCATGGCGAAGAACTCGCACTCCAGCGGGATGACCACGCCGTGCGCGGCGGTCAGGGCGTTGACGGTGAGCAGACCGAGCGACGGCTGGCAGTCGATGAGGATGATGTCGTACTCGTCGACGACGGGACGCAGCACCCGGGCCAGGATCTGCTCGCGGGCCACCTCGCCGACGAGCTGGACCTCTGCGGCCGACAGGTCGATGTTGGCCGGCACGAGGTCGAGGTTCGGGGTGCGCGTGTGCTGGATGACGTCGCGAACGTCGTGGCCGCGCTCGATCAGCAGGTTGTAGATCGTCGTGTCGAGCTCCTGCGCGTTGACGCCGAGACCGACAGATAGCGCGCCCTGGGGGTCGAAGTCGACGACCAGGACCTTGCGACCCAGCTCGGCCAGGGCCGCGCCGAGGTTGATGGTCGTCGTCGTCTTGCCGACGCCGCCCTTCTGGTTGCACATCGCGATGATGCGCGCGGGGCCATGGCTCGAGAGCAGCCCGGGCTCCGGGAAGTCGGGGAGCGGGCGGCCGGTCGGACCCATCGCGCCAGATCCGGCGGACTCGGTGCCCGGCAGCTGCGCGACCCGAGGGGTGGCGCTGACCGGACCGGGTCGGGGTCGTTCGAGGTCCTCGGACCGCACGGACTGCATGGTGTCGTGTGACTCCTCGTTCACCGGGTGTTCCACTCCGCTCGGCCTTGCCCTGAGATGCTGCGGTCAGCCTCGCGCTGATCACGTGTGACCTTATCAGCGGGCGCGGGGGTGGGCGCCCGCATAGACCTCGCGGAGCCGGTGCACCGAGACCATCGTGTAGATCTGCGTCGTCGTGACGGACGCGTGTCCGAGCAGCTCCTGGACGACTCGCACGTCGGCTCCCCCGTCGAGCAGGTGGGTGGCGAAGGAGTGTCGCAGGGTGTGTGGAGACACGTGCTCGGTGAGGTCGGCCCGCTCGGCAGCGCGCTGGATGACCGCCCACGCCGACTGTCGCGAGAGCCGGGCGCCGCGCTGGTTCAGGAACAGCGCCGGACCGCCCCGTCCGTGCTGGGCGAGGGCCGGTCGACCGCGCACGACGTATGCCGTGACGGCCTCCGCGGCGTAGCGCCCGACCGGGACGACGCGCTCCTTGCCACCCTTGCCGCGGAGGCGCACCGAGGCCGCTCCCGCGCCGGCTGGGGCGCCCGCGGAGGGGGCGGGGTCGGCTGTGTCGATGTCGTCGACGTCCAGCCCCACGGCTTCGCTGATGCGGGCGCCGATGCCGTAGAGGAGCTCGAGCAGAGCCCGGTCACGGAGCGACTCGGGCGTGTCGCCGACGGATGCTGCCGCGAGCAGACGCTCCACGGCCTCGAGCGGGATCGCCTTGGGCAGCCGTGCGGGCGGCTTGGGCGGGGCGACGTTGGCCGCCGGGTCACCGGCCACCTCGCCCTCGAGCGCGAGGAAGCGATGGAAGCCGCGGACCGCCACGAGGGTGCGGGCCGCGGACGAGGCGGCCAGACCGCGCTCGCGCAGCGACGCGAGGAAGTCGGTGACGTCGGCCTCGGTGACGCGGCCGGCCTCGTCGATCCCCTTCGCGGCGAGGAAGGCGGTGTAGGCGCGCAGGTCCCGGGCGTAGGACGTGAGGGTGTTGTCGGAGGCGCCCCGCTCGACCCTGACGTGGTCGAGCCACCCGCGGACGTCGCGCTCGAGGCGCGAGAGCGGTGCCGCGGGTGGCTCGGTGACGACCTGGTCGGTCAGGACAGCGCCTCGTCGAGGCTGACCGACTCCATGCCGTGGGCCTCGGCCACTCCGGCGTAGGTGACGTGACCGTCGTGCGTGTTGAGGCCGAGCCCGAGCGCGGGGTCGGACCGCAGGGCGTCGCGCCACCCCTGGTTCGCGAGCTTCACGGCATACGGCAGGGTCGAGTTGGTCAGCGCGTAGGTCGAGGTGTTGGGCACCGCGCCCGGCATGTTGGCCACGCAGTAGAAGACCGAGTCGTGCACCCGGTAGGTCGGGTCGGCGTGCGTCGTGGCGTGGCTGTCCTCGAAACAGCCGCCCTGGTCGATGGCGATGTCGACGAGCACGGAGCCCGGCTTCATCTGCGAGACCAGCTCGTTCGAGACGAGCTTGGGGGCGGCAGCACCGGGGATGAGCACGGCGCCGATGACCATGTCGGCCTGCAGCACCTGCTCCTGGACGGTGAGCTTGGACGAGGCGAGCCCGTGCACCCGGTTGTCGTAGCGCCAGAACGACATCCGCAGCTTGTCGAGGTCGGTGTCGAGCAGCGTGACGTCGGCTCCCATGCCGAGGGCGATGTTGGCGGCGTTCTGGCCCGAGACGCCCGCGCCGAGGATGACGACCTTGGCGTTGGCCACGCCACCGACACCACCCATGAGCACCCCACGGCCTCCCTGCGCGCGCATGAGCGCGTGGGCGCCCACCTGCGGCGCGAGGCAGCCGGCGACCTCGGACATCGGGTAGAGCAGCGGCAGGCCCCCGGAKGGCAGCTGGACCGTCTCGTAGGCGATGCCCGTGACCTTGCGGGCCATGAGCTCCTCGGTGAGCGGCTTGTCGGCTGCGAGGTGCAGGTACGTGAAGAGGGTCAGGCCCTCGCGCATGCGGTGGTACTCCTCGGCGACGGGCTCCTTGACCTTGAGGACCATGTCCGCCTCGCCCCAGACGTCGTCCGCGGAGCCGATGATGCGGGCCCCCGCCGCGACGTAGGCGTCGTCGCTGATCTGTGAGCCGACGCCGGCGTCCTTCTCGACGAACACGTCGTGGCCGTGATCGGTGAGCTCGTGGACGCCGGACGGAGTGATGGCCACGCGGTACTCGTGGTTCTTGACCTCGCGGGGGATGCCGACCTTCATGGTGCTGCACTTCCTTCCGGGCTGACTCGGCCACGGCGCCGTTGCCGCGGTGAGAAGGGGCCCTCAGGGGCCGCGAGGACACTGTATCCGCGGCCGCGGCGGCCCGGTCAGGTGCCGGCGCAACTCCCCGAGCTCGCCCCGAGCCGGCCGCCCTCGACGCGCAACGTGTGCTTTTGCGTCGTCTTCGCCACCATGGGCGGGTGAAGCTCTACGCAGACACCCCGGCCCGGCGCATGCGACAGCTCCTGTCCGACGTGCTCATGCTGCTCTGGATCGGACTCTGGGTGTATGCCGGGCGCCAGGTCCACGACCTCGTCGAGCAGCTGCGCGCGCCCGCCGACTCGATCACGTCCGCGGGCCGGTCGGTCAACGGCGCCCTCACCGGCGCGGGCGACCAGGCCGGGCAGATCCCACTCGTGGGCGACCAGCTGAGGACGTGGCTGACCCAGGCGGCCGGGTCGGGAACGACCCTCCAGTCGGCGGGGACGTCCATGGCGGATACCGTCGACAGGCTCGCCCTGGGGCTCGGCCTCGTGATGGCGCTCGCGCCCATCCTCGTCGTTCTGGCCGTCTGGCTCTACGTCCGAGTTCGCTTCGTGCGCAACGCGACCCAGTCGCAGCGGTTCATCGACGCCGGCGAGGACCTCGACCTCTTCGCCCTCCGGGCCATGTCGAACCAGCCGATGCGGGCGCTGGCGCGGGTGTCCGAGGACCCCGCAGGTGCGTGGCGGCGTCAGGACCGCGACGTCATCCGGCGCCTCGCCCTGCTCGAGCTTCGCGACCAGGGCCTACGTCCGCCGCCCGGCACCTGACCTCCCCGGCCTTCCGTCGGGAAATGGGCACTCGACGCAGCGGGGCACTCGAGTGCYCAKTTCCCYGCGTCGGGAAGTGRRCACTCGACATGAAGGGAGGTCGAGTGCTCAGTCGACGCGGGTGACCTGCGGGACGAGGTCGTCGGCCGGCGGGGTCCACGAGCGGGCCGACGCCGGGACCTGCTCACCCGAGCGGATGTCCTTGACCTCGTCGCCGGACTCGTCCGCGCCGGGGAACCAGACGTAGGGGAYCCCCCGACGCTCCGCGTAGCGGATCTGCTTGCCGAAGCGCGCGGCCGTGGGCGCCACCTCGCACGCGATGCCGCGCCGTCGCAGCGCCGTCGCCACGGCGACGGCGCCCTCGCGGGACTCGTCGTCGGTCAGGGCCACGAGCACGGCGGCGGGTGTCGACCGGGACGCGGTGACGAGTCCGCGGCCGATGAGCAGGCCGAGGATGCGGGTCACGCCGATGGAGATGCCGACGCCGGGGTAGGTGTTGCGCCCGTCGCTGGCGAGCGCGTCGTAGCGCCCGCCCGAGCAGAACGAGCCCCACGACTCGTGGCCGACGAACTGCGTCTCGTAGACGGTCCCGGTGTAGTAGTCGAGGCCGCGCGCGATGCGCAGGTCGGCGACGAGCTTGCCCGGGGCGTGGGCCATTCCGGTGCGGATGACGTTCGCGAGGGACTCGAGCCCTTCGTCGAGCAGCGGGTGCTCGACACCGAGCGCGCGCACCTGCTCGACGAAGCCGAGGTCGGTCGAGCGGATCGCGGCGAGCGCGAGGCACTGGTCGGCCTGCTCGGGCGTCGTGCCCGACTCGACGAGCAGCGCCTTGACCTTCTCCGGTCCGAGTTTGTCGAGCTTGTCGACGATGCGCAGGGTCCCGATGACGTCGGCGATCCCGATGCCCTGGTAGAAGCCGTTGGGGATCTTGCGGTCGTTGACCTGGATGACGAACTCGCCGACCGGGAACCTGCTGAAGACGTCGGCGATGACGAGCGGCATCTCCGCCTCGAAGTGCGGCGAGAGCTGCCCCACGTCGACCACGTCGATGTCGGCCTGCGTGAACTCGCGGTAGCGGCCCTCCTGGGGCCTTTCGCCGCGCCAGGCCTTCTGGATCTGGTAGCGCCGGAACGGGAAGGCGAGCTTGCCGGCGTTCTCGAGGACGTAGCGGGCGAACGGGACCGTCATGTCGAAGTGCAGCCCGAGCTCGCCGAGGCCCATCTCCAGATCGCCGGTCGCATCGTCGCGCTCGATCCGGCTCACGCCGTAGAGCTCCTTGTCCGCATCACCACCCTTGCCGAGCAGACGATCGAGCGGTTCAACGGCCCGGGTCTCGACGGAGGAGAACCCGTGCAGCTCGAACGTCTCCCGGATGACGTCGAGGAAGCGCTGCTCGACGATGCGCTCGGACGGGAGGTACTCGGGGAAGCCGCTGATCGGCGTGACCTTGGAGCTGGCCTTGGCAGCGGACTTCGAGGCGGGACGCGTGCTCACGCGGGCAAGTCTCTCAGGTAGGGGTTGGTGGCCCGCTCGTGGGCCATCGTCGTGGCCTGGTAGTGCCCGGGCAGCACGAGGGTCGTGTCGGGCAGCGGCATCACGACGTCCCGCAGGCTGCGCTGCATCGCGGCCGGGTCGCCCCCGGGCAGGTCGGTGCGGCCGACGGAGCCGGCGAAGAGGACGTCCCCGGTCACCATCGTGCGGTCGACGTCGACCTGCTCGCGGATGCCGTCCGGGACGCGGTCGACGCCGAACATCACCGAGCCCTCGGTGTGCCCGGGGGCGTGCAGCACGTCGAACTCCATCCCGGCCAGGGTCAGTCGGGTGCCGTCGGTGATCTCGACGACGTTCRTGGGCTCGGTCCAGGTCGCGGCGGCGCCGAACTTCTGCTCGAACATCGCGATGAGCCCCGGGTTGCTGCGACCGAGCAGGTCGTGGAGCCGGTAGCGGTCGTCGGCGTGGATGTAGGCCGCCGTGTCGGACCCGCAGACCGGCGTCACGGAGTAGACGTGGTCGACGTGCCCGTGCGTCAGCAGCACCGCAGCCGGCCGCAGCCGGTGCGCCGTCAGGATCTCGCGAAGCGTCTCCTCGACCCCGACCCCCGGGTCGACGACGACGCACTCCTCCCCCGGCTGCGGGGCGAGGACGTAGCAGTTGGTGTCGAAGGCCTGGGCCGGGAACGCGATCGTCAGCACCCTCGGGAGCCTAGCGAGGACGCGATCTCGGGCAGCCGGCATACGTCCTCGGTGGGCGGCGCCGACCGCGGGGATATGCCGTGTCGGCGCAGTTGGGGAGCGCAATCGCGCCTCGTGGAGGAGATGTCACGGACTCGTGACCCCTCCCGCTGCGCCGACGCCATCGTCGTTCCCTAAAATGACCGGACGCCCGGGGACCGCCCATGTGGCCCGTACGAGGAGAGGTTCGTGACCAAAGAGCAGGAACGCGCACGTGCGCGCCGCCGCCACGAGGAACAGCAGAAGAGCGCCAGGCCGCCGGTGGGCGACTCGACGCGCGACAAGCAGGTCTTCGGTGTGATCCTCGCGGTCATCCTCATCGTCGCAGCCGCCATCATCGTCCCCAGGCTCGTCGGCAGCTCCGACGGGCCCACGCCCGCAGCCGCCTCGACGACTCCCGCCAGCACCGCGACCGGCAATCCGACCGGCGGACTCGCAGCTGGGCAGAAGCTCGCAGCCGGCTGCACGGCGCCTCCGGCGAACCAGACGGCCCCAAAGCAGCAGAAGGAGGTCCCCGCCAAGGCCACGGCTGCCGGCAAGACCTTCGTCGCGACCGTCAAGACGACGTGCGGCGACCTCACCTTCGAGCTCGACGGCGCCAAGGCACCGCAGAGCGTGGCGTCGTTTCTGAACCTGGCCCAGACCGGCTACTGGGCTCCGAGCCCCTGCCACCGCGTCACCACCGAGGGCATCTACGTCCTCCAGTGCGGCGACCCCACCGGCACCGGTCAGGGCGGCCCGGGCTACACCTTCGGCATCGAGAACGCCCCGAAGGACGGGAAGTACCCCACCGGGGTGCTCGCCATGGCCCGCACGCAGGACCCGAACAGCAACGGCGGCCAGTTCTTCATCACCTACAAGGAAACCCAGTTGCCCACCGAAGGCGGTGGCTACACGATCTTCGGGAAGGTGACCAAGGGTCTCGACATCGTTGAGAAGATTGCCGCCAACAAGGCCCTGCCACCCAGCCCGACGGACGGAACCCCCGTCTGCCCGATCAGCATCCTCAGCGTCAGCGTGACGGAGAAGAAGGCATGACCGACATCCAGCAGCCCGAGCCTGACGAGACCACCGACCCCGGGACGGAGACCGGCGTCCCGGCCGGCACGTCCCCGGAGGCCGAGGCACCGGCGCCCGTCACCGAGCCGGAGTCCGCCGAACCGGCCGGGACCGCGCCCGTCGCCGTGGAGACCGAGGAGCCGCCGGCTGCCGTGGCCGAGACCGCGGACGCCCTCGCCTCGGTGAGCAGCACGGAGGCAGCCGACACGGCCGAGGAGACRCCCGCCCAGGAGACGCCCGCCGACGAGACGCCGACCGGACCCTCGCCGGCGAGCATCCCCAAGCCGTCGTCGATCCCGACGCCGGCAGCGCTCGCCAAGGCTGCGCCGCACCCCACCGTGACGCCCCCGGCACCGGCCCTGATCACGACCGACCACTCCGCCTCCGCGGCGTTCGGTCGTGTCGACGAGAACGGCACCGTCTTCGTGCGCACCAAGGACGGCGAGGAGCAGGAGGTCGGCTCCTACCCCGGTGCCACCGACGAGCAGGCGCTCACCTACTTCGCCCGCAAGTACGACGAGCTCTTCGCGTCGGCCGTGCTCCTCGAGCAGCGCCTCTCCCAGCCGGAGGTGCCGTCCAAGGATGTCGCCGAAGGACTCAAGACCCTGGCCGCCCAGGTCAAGGACGCGACCGTTGTCGGCGACCTCGACGCCCTCGCCACCAAGCTCGACGAGATCCAGTCCGGCCTCGCCGCGAAGCGCAACGTCGAGCAGCAGCACCGGGCCGAGGCCCGCGTCGCGGCCACGGCCGAGCGCGAGAAGATCGTGGCCGAGGCCGAGTCCATCGCGGGTCAGCCCGAGAACCGCATCCAGTGGAAGACGAGCGGCGCCCGGATGCGCGAGCTGCTCGACGAGTGGAAGGCCCACCAGCGCTCGGCCACGCGTCTTGACCGCGAGACGGAGTCGAACCTGTGGCAGCGGTTCAGCGCCGCCCGCAACGGCTTCGACAAGGCTCGTCGCAGCCACTTCGCCGGTCTCGACGCGCAGCACGCCGACGCGAAGAGCGCCAAGGAGCAGCTCGTCGCCGACGCCGAGAAGCTCGCGACGAGCACCGACTGGGCGGCCACCGCCGGTGCGTTCAAGCGGCTGATGGACGAGTGGCGCCGCGCGGGCCGGGCCAGCCGGTCCGACGACGACAAGCTGTGGGCCCGTTTCAAGGCCGCCCAGGACAGCTTCTTCGCGGCCAAGGACGAGGTCGTCGCGGTCGAGGAGGAGCAGTATCGCGGCAACCTCGCCGTCAAGGAGGCCCTGCTCGTCGAGGCCGAGGCGATCCTGCCCGTGACCGATCTCGAGAAGGCCAAGGCCCAGCTGCGCGCCATCCAGGACAAGTGGGATGCCGCCGGCAAGGTGCCGCGGTCCGACATGGAGCGTGTCGAGAAGGCCATGCGGCGCATCGAGCAGACCGTCCGTGACGCCGAGGACCGCCGCTGGAAGTCGAGCAACCCCGAGGTCGCGGCCCGCGCACGGGCCATGGTCGACCAGCTCGAGCGTGCCGTCGCCGACCTGCAGGACGACCTCGCCAAGGCCGAGGCGTCCGGCAGCCCGAGCAAGGTCAAGAAGGCCCGTGAGGCCCTCGAGGCCCGTCAGGTCTGGCTCGACCAGGCCCGCGCCGGCGTCGCCGAGTTCGGCGGCTGACCGACGCGCAGCACCCACGAAAAGGCCCGTCCGGCAAGCGAACTCGCCGGACGGGCCTTCGTGTGGGTCACGGTCACATCGTCGACTTGCCGCCGTTGACGCGGTAGACGTCGAAGACGCCGTCGATCCGGCGCACCGCCTTGATGACGTGGTCGAGGTGCGCGGGGTCGCCCATCTCGAAGGTGAAGCGTGAGATGGCGACCCGGTCGCGCGAGGTCTGCACCGAGGCCGACAGGATGTTGACGTGCTGGTCCGACAGGACACGCGTGACGTCACTGAGCAGGCGGTTGCGGTCGAGGGCCTCGACCTGCAGCTGGACGAGGAAGACGCTCGCCGAGCTGGGCGCCCACTCGACGTCGATGAGCCGCTCGGGGTTGGCCGTCAGCTGGTCGGCGTTGGTGCAGTCGACGCGGTGCACCGAGACGCCGTTGCCCCGCGTCACGAACCCGATGATGGGGTCCCCGGGCACGGGGGTGCAGCACTTCGCGAGCTTGACCCAGACGTCGGCCGTCCCGACGACGACGACGCCGGGGTCGCCCGGCTTGCGGCGGCTGGCGGCGCGCGTCGGGACGGTCGCCTCGGCGAGGYCCTCGGTGGCCCCGTCGACCCCGCCCATCGAGGCGACGACCTTGCCGACGACGTGCTGGGCAGAGACATGTCCCTCACCGACGGCGGCATACAGCGCCTCGATGTCCTGGTAGCGCAGGTCGGTCGCGACGGCCGTCATCGACTCGTGGCTCATGAGCCGCTGGAGCGGCAGGTTCTGCTTGCGCAGCGCCTTGGCGATCGAGTCCTTGCCGGCCTCGATGGCCTCCTCGCGGCGCTCCTTGGAGAACCACTGCTTGATCTTGTTGCGGGCGCGCGGGCTCTTGACGAACTGGAGCCAGTCGCGTGACGGTCCGGCGCCGTCGGCCTTGCTCGTCAGCACCTCGACGACGTCGCCGTTCTCGAGCGTCGACTCGAGCGGGACGAGGCGGCCGTTGACGCGCGCACCGATGCAGTGGTGGCCGACCTCGGTGTGCACGGCATACGCGAAGTCGACCGGAGTGCCGCCCACGGGGAGCGCGACGACCGACCCCTTCGGCG
>NZ_JBFULD010000087.1:0-13216 GCF_056400505.1 Terrabacter sp. P5_B1 | reverse complement strand
CTGGACCACGGCGACCGGCCTCGGGTGCTCGGTGCCGTCGGCGTCGGCCCGGGCGCCCGTGAGCGAGCGCAGCACGGGCTCCTCGACGGCGACCGGCGGCGGAGCCATCGCGTCGAGGCGCGCGAGCGCGGCGAGCACCATCTTCTTGTCGGTCGTCGGGTAGAAGGGTGGCAGCGAGCGCTGGAGGAACCCGGCATACCTCGCCGTCATCATCCGGGAGTCGAGGAAGGCCACGACGCCGCGGTCGTCGGCCCGGCGCACGAGGCGACCGGCCCCCTGCGCGAGCCGGAGCGCGGCGTGGGTGGCCGACACGGCCATGAAGCCGTTGCCACCCATCCGCGCGATGGCCTGCGAGCGCGCCGACGCGAGCGGGTCGTCGGGCCGCGGGAACGGGATGCGGTCGATGAGGACGAGCTGGCACGACGAGCCGGGCACGTCGACCCCCTGCCACAGGGTGAGGGTGCCGAAGAGGCAGGTGCGCGGGTCGCGGGCGAAGTGGCGCACGAGCGTCGTGATCTGGTCCTCGCCCTGGCACAGGACCGGGATGTCGTCGCCGAAGCGGGCACGCATGACCTCGGCGGCTGTCTGCGCGGCACGCATCGAGGAGAAGAGGCCGAGCGTGCGCCCGCCGGCGGCACGGACGAGCTGCTCGATCTCGTCGAGGGTGTCGTCGCCGGCGCCGTCGCGGCCCGGGGGCGCCAGGTGCGCCGCGACGTAGGCGATGGCCTGCTTCGGGTAGTCGAACGGACTGCCGACGTCGAGGCCCTGCCACTTCGGGGCCCCCTCGCCGCGCAGCCCGATGGTGCCGGCGACGGCGTCGAAGGTGCCGCCGAGCTCGAGGGTCGCGGAGGTGAGGACGACGGTGCGCTCCTCGAAGACCTTGTCGCGCACGAGCATCGCCACGCTCATCGGCGCGACGCGCAGCACGGGGCCCCGGCGCGGGTCGCGGTTCAGCCACACGACGTCGAGCTCGCGCTCCTCGAGGATGCGCTCGGCGTTCTCGTGGATCTCGTCGACAGCCGCGCGCGCGATCTGGCGAGCTCCGTCGGCCTCCTGGCCGGGCGGTGGCTTGAGGTCGCTCTGGACGGTGCGGGCCGTGTCGCGGACGCGGGCGAGGGCGAGGCCGACGGAGTCGGGGATGCCGAGCATCCGCCCCTCCTCGAGCGGCTCGAGCGCTTGGGCGAGCATCTCCCCCGCCTCGTCGAGGGCGGCGGTGTTCTCGGACATCCGGCCGGCCTTCTTGGCTGCGGTCATGACCATGGTGCCGGTCAGCTCGTCGGTGATCGTGGCCGTGACGCGGTCGACGAGCTCGTGGGCCTCGTCGACGACGAGCACGTCGTGCTCGGGCAGCATCTGACGGCCCTCGAAGGAGTCGATGGCCATGAAGGAGTGGTTGGTGACGATGACGTCGACGTCCTTGGCGGCCCCACGCGCCCGCTCGACGAAGCACTCCGCCACGAGCGGGCACTTGCCGCCCATGCACTCGTGGGCTGAGACCGACACCTGCCGCCAGGCCCGCTCCGAGACACCGGGGACGAGCTCGTCGCGGTCGCCGGAGTCGGTGGTGGATGCCCACTCGCGCAGTCGGACGACCTCCTGGCCGAGTCTGCCGACCGAGGCGTCGACCTGACCGACCGAGAGCAGACCGTCCTCGTCGTCGGGGAAGCCGCCCTCGAGCTTGTTGAGGCACACGTAGTTGCGACGGCCCTTGACGAGGGCATACGTGGGACGGCGCCCGAGGACCGGAGCGAGGGCGTCGGCGACGCGCGGCATGTCCCGGTCGACGATCTGTGCCTGCAGGGCGAGCGTCGCCGTCGCGACGACGGCAGGCTTGCCCGCCTCGAAGGCGTGGGCGACCGCCGGCACGAGGTAGGCGAGCGACTTGCCGGTGCCGGTGCCGGCCTGGACGAGGAGGTGCTCCCCGTCGTCGATCGCGTGCGCGACGGCCTTGGCCATCTGCACCTGGCCCGGACGCTCCGCGCCACCGACTCCCGACACCGCGGCGTGGAGGAGGTCGTCGAGCGCGGGTCGCTGGGGCATTGGGTCAGCGTAGTGCCGACACACGGGGGCCTCGGCCCGGTGGACCCCCGCCCTGTGGATCGGCGCGCCGTCGCCCGGACACCGTGGGACCGAACTCGCGGCGGGGGCTCGCCGATTCCGGTGCGCGGTACGGGCCCCGGGAGTTGGATCGAGGCATGAGCGCACCCCTGCCCACCGACCTCGAGATCGCGAAGGCGGCGACCCTGCGCCCGCTTCCCGACGTCGCCGCCGACCTCGGCGTCCGTGACGAGCACCTCGAGCCGTACGGCCGCGGCGTCGCCAAGATCGACCTCGCGGTCCTCGACGAGCCCGCGCCGACGCATACGGCCAAGTACGTCGTCGTCACGGCGGTGACGCCGACGCCTCTCGGCGAGGGCAAGACCACGACCTCGGTCGGGCTCGCGCAGGCGCTGCACCGCCTCGGCCAGCGGGCGGTCGTCGCGCTGCGTCAGCCGTCGATGGGGYCGACGTTCGGGATCAAGGGTGGTGCGGCCGGCGGCGGCTACAGCCAGGTCGTCCCGATGGAGCGGCTCAACCTCCACCTCACCGGCGACTTCCACGCGGTCACGTCCGCCCACAACCTGCTCGCGKCGATGATCGACAACCACCTGCACCACGGCAACGAGCTCGGCATCGACGTCCGCAACATCACCTGGCGGCGCGTCCTCGACGTCAACGACCGTGCCCTGCGCAACGTCGTCATCGGGCTCGGGGCGCGACAGGACGGGCTGGCCCGCGAGACCGGCTTCGACATCACCGCCGCGAGCGAGGTCATGGTGCTGCTCACCCTTGCCACCTCGTTGCACGACCTCCGCGAGCGCCTGGGGCGGATCGTCGTCGGCTACACGACCGAGGGCAAGAGCGTCACCGCGGAGGACCTGCACGCCGCCGGCGCCATGACGGCCATCCTCGAGGAGGCCCTCAAGCCCAACCTGTTGCAGACGCTCGAGGGCGGACCCGCCATCATCCACTGCGGACCGTTCGGCAACATCGCCACGGGGACGTCGTCCGTGACGGCCGACCTCATCGCGATGCGCGGCAGCGACTACACCATCACCGAGGCGGGCTTCGGCGCGGACATGGGTGCCGAGCGCTTCTTCGACGTCAAGTGCCGGGTCAGCGGGCTCAAGCCGGACGTCGCGGTCGTCGTGGCCACCGTCCGCGCCCTGAAGACCCACTCGGGGCGGTATGCCGTCCGAGCCGGCAAGCCTCTTCCCGCGGGCATGCTCAAGGAGAGCCCCAAGGACGTCGAGGCCGGCCTGCCCAACCTGCGCAAGCACATCGAGATCGTTCGCCGGTTCGGCGTGCAGCCCGTCGTCGCGATCAACGCCTTCCCTGACGACCACGACTCCGAGCACGCCGTCATCCGGCGCTTCTGCAACAGCCTCGGGGTCCGTTCGGCCGTGACCCGCCATGTGGCCGAGGGCGGTGCCGGGGCACTGGAGCTGGCCCAGGTCGTCGTCGAGGCCGCGCACGAGCCGACCGCCTTCGAGTTCCTCTATCCCCTCGACCTGCCGCTCGAGCAGAAGATCGAGGCGATCGCCACGCAGGTCTACGGCGCCGACGGCATCGATGTGGGTTCCGCGGCAGCGCGGGCCCTCAAGGACTACGAGCGGCTGGGCTACGGCGGTCTGCCCGTGGTCATCGCGAAGACGCACCTGTCCATCTCGTCGGACCCGACCCTGCGCGGCGCTCCGCGCGGGTGGCGGATGCCGGTGCGCGAGGTGCGCGCGGCAGTGGGCGCCGGCTACGTCTACGCGATCTGTGGTGACATGCGCACGATGCCGGGACTGCCGACCTCCCCCAACGCCGAGCGCATCGACATCACCGAGGACGGGTCGGTCACGGGCCTCTACTGAGCAGTCACGGTCGCATGTCGACTCGCCCGGCGACCAGGGCCGTGGTCCGCCAGGGAGTCAGCCCAGAGGACACCCGTCGACGCGCCGGGCCATCGCGACGTCGTCGCGGTAGTCGGTCGCGCTGAGGCGCAGACCGCCCGGCACGCGGCCGACCTCGGTCCAGCCGGCACGTGCATAGAACTCGCCGAGGCCGAGCCCTCCGCGGTAGTCGAGGCGCAGCAGCTCCACCCACGGCAGCTCGCGCCGCGCGATGCCGACCATGCCGCCGAGAAGGACGCGTCCGAGGTTGCGTCCCCGCGCGGCCGGGTCGACCATCAGCCGCTTCAGCCCCGCCACGTGGGCGTACGGGAACCCGCGCGAGTGCTCCCAGAGGCCGAGTCCCCGGAGCTCACCGCCGGGGTCCCGGAGCACGCAGAGCAGCGAGCGCTCGTCGCGGACGTCCTCGAGGTGGCGGTCGAGGGCGACGGCCACCTCGGGTCGCTCCGCTCCGGGCAGGAACCCGACCGCGCCACCGGCGTCGTTGACGCCAACCCACAGGTCGACGACCTCGTCACGGAGCGCGGCGTCGACCGCTCCTGCGGGCACGGGCTCGACGCGCGGGGCCTCGAAGTACGCCATCGGCTCGCAGTCGGGATCGTCCTTCATCCGGCGCATGCCCACCTGCACGAGTCCCGCCGACGTCGCCGTGCGCAGCGACGCCGTGTTGACGGAGTCGACCATCGCCGTGACCAGGGCATCAGGACGGTGCTCGACGGCCCAGGCGACCAGCGCGCGCGAGATCTCCCTGCCGAGACCCTGCCCCAGACGGTCGTGCAGGAGGCGGTAGTAGAGGTTCAGTGACTCCGCGTCCGAGTTCTTGTGCCGCAGGCCCGCCCACCTGATGACGTCATCGGACGAGCGGTCGACGACCGCGACGTAGCCGAGGCCCTCACGCTCCCAGTCGGCCAGGTCGTCGGCGAGGCGCTCGCGGCACCGCTCGGGGCTCGGCTGGCTCGCGGGTGAGTGGGCGTACGTCCGGGGGTCGCTGTGGAGGTGCAGGTAGGCCTCGAGGTCGTCGGCGCGCGGACGGCGCAGCACCAGACGGTCGGTCACGATCCACGGGGCTTGCGCGTCGTGGAGCGGCGCGCCAGGGGTCACTGCCATGTCGCCCATCCTCTCCGACCGCCCCGACAGTCCCCTCCCGGAACGCCGAAGGGCCCCACGAGGAGGCCCTTCAGCGAGGTGCGGTCGCGGTCAGCTGGCGACGACGGCGTATGCCGCGAGATCGGGCTCCATGGTCGGCGTGACCTTGGCGCGCAGCCGGGTCCCCTCCGCCACGTGCTCGCTCTGGAGGATCTCGCCCTCCTCGTGCAGGCGGGAGATGAGGTCGCCGCGGTCGTACGGCACGAGCACCTCGACCTCGATGTCGGGCTTCGGCAGCTCGTCGTCGATCAGGGCGCGCAGCTCGGCCAGCCCGGCGCCGGTGCGGGCCGAGACCGTGACGCAGTGCCGCTCGTGGCGCCGGAGCCGGTCGAGCACCTCCGGGTCGGCGATGTCGGCCTTGTTGACGACGATGATCTCCTTGATCTGGTCGCCGCCGACCTCCGCGAGCACCTCGCGGACCGCCGAGATCTGCCCCTCGGGGTCGGGGTGCGAGCCGTCTACGACGTGCAGGAGCAGGTCGGAGTCGCCGACCTCCTCGAGGGTCGAGCGGAACGCCTCGACGAGCTGGTGCGGCAGGCTGCGGACGAAGCCCACGGTGTCGGCGAGCGTGTAGACGCGGCCGTCCTCGGTCTCGGTCCGACGCACGGTCGGGTCGAGGGTCGCGAAGAGCTGGTTCTCGACGAGCACGCCGGCGCCGGTGAGCCGGTTGAGCAGCGAGCTCTTGCCGGCGTTGGTGTAACCGGCGATGGCGACGGACGGGACGCCGCCCGCCCGGCGCGAGTGGCGACGCGTGTCGCGGCTCGTCTTCATGGCCTTGATGTCGCGGCGGAGCTTGGCGATCTTCGTGTTGATCCGGCGGCGGTCGAGCTCGATCTTCGTCTCACCGGGTCCACGCGATCCGATGCCCTCACCGCCGGCGACGCGGCCACCGGCCTGACGGGACATCGACTCACCCCAGCCACGCAGGCGCGGCAGGAGGTACTGCAGCTGGGCCAGCTCGACCTGCGCGCGGCCCTCGCGGCTCTTTGCGTGCTGCGCGAAGATGTCGAGGATCAGCGCAGTGCGGTCGATGACCTTGACCTTGACGACGTCCTCGAGCGCGCGGCGCTGGCTCGGGGCGAGCTCGCCGTCGCAGATGACGGTGTCGGCCCCCTCCTCGACGACGATGTCGCGCAGCTCGAGCGCCTTGCCCTTGCCCAGCCAGGTGGCCGGGTCGGGCTTCTGACGACGCTGCACGACACCCTCGAGCACGGTCGACCCCGCCGTCTCGGCGAGGGCCGCGAGCTCGCGGATGGAGTTCTCGGCATCGTCGGCGGTGCCCTCGGTCCAGACCCCGGCGAGCACGACCCGCTCGAGGCGCAGCTGGCGGTACTCGACCTCGGTGATGTCCTCGAGCTCGGTCGACAGCCCCTGGACGCGTCGGAGCGCTGCGCGCTCCTCACGGTCGAGCTGGTCGCCGTCGTAGAGGGGGTATGCCGTGTCAGCGGTCTCGAGGGCGTCCTCCGCCAGCGCATCAGCGCGGGTGGCGAAGAGGTCACGCTCACGCTCCGCAGCGCGGGCTCGGTCGTCGGTGTGCTGGGTGTGGTTGCTCGTCATGTTCTCCCTATGGTTCCACTGGTCCAACGCCACGAGCCACTCGTTTGTGCCCAATGCATGCTTACCCACCCTGACGTGCTCGCCGTGGAGGTGTGCGGCGGCGGCCGATAACGTGACCCCTGATGAGCGAGCCGACCGACCACTACTTCACCGCCGAGCCGGCCACCCCGGAGGAGCGACGCACCATCGAGGTCACCCTCGAGGGGCGCCGGTTCACGCTGAGCACGGCTCGTGGCGTCTACTCCCCCGACCGCCTCGACCCGGGCACGTCCGTTCTGCTCACCGGTGCACCCGATCCGAGCCGGACCGGCGACCTGCTCGACCTCGGCTGCGGTTGGGGGCCGATCGCGATCACCCTGGCGCTGCGCGCCCCCGCAGCACGCGTCTGGGGCGTCGACGTCAACCGCCGCTCGCTCGACCTCGCCCGGACGAACGCCGCGGCGGCGGGCGTCGACAACGCGACCTTCTGCGAGCCGGACGAGGTCCCGGCCGACCTGCGGTTCGCGACGATCTGGTCCAACCCGCCGATCCACGTGGGCAAGGCGGCCTTGCACGCCCTCCTCGAGCGCTGGCTCCCGCGCCTGGCCGACGACGGTGTCGCCCACCTCGTCGTCCAGAAGCACCTGGGCTCCGACTCGCTGCAGAAGTGGGTCAACGCGCAGGACTGGGGACTGACGTGCACGCGCCTGTCGTCCGCCAAGGCGTTCCGCATCCTCGAGGTGCGGCGCGCCTGAGCGCGCCTCTGCCGGCTCCGGTCGAGGTGTGCCGCCGCGCCCGGTCGCGGGAGATCACCTCGACCCGTCGTGGGCTGCCCTCGGTCGAGGTGTGCCGCCGCGCCCGGCCGCGGGAGATCACCTCGACCCGTCGGGACGCGCCACGACCGGGCTCAGAGCGGGAAGTCCCCGTCGGCGACGAGCACCGCGGGGCCGGCGAGCTCGACCCGCTGGCCGGCCAGCGGCGTGACGGTCAGGCGCCCGCCCGGCACGTCGACGGTCCACGGGGTCAGGTCCTCGACGCCGGACCAGAAGCGCGTCGCAAGGGCAGCCGCCGCAGCACCGGTGCCGCACGAGCGGGTCTCGCCGACGCCGCGCTCGTGGACCCGCATCGCGATGTGACCGGGACCGACGGCCCGGACGAACTCGACGTTGGACCCGTCGGCCGGCTCCGGGTGCAGCTGGGGCGCCTCGCCGAGGTCGAGGTTCTCGAGGGTGATGCCCTCAGGGAGCATGACGACGGCGTGCGGGTTGCCGAGGTCGAGCGACAGCGCCGGCACCGGTTTGCCGTGGCGCGGGCGCACCATGACGTCGAAGCCGTCGCGTCGGGCACCCTCCTCGTCGACGAGCCGCCACGGACCGAGGTCGACGGCATACCCCTCGTCGACGACCCGGACCGTCTTCACGCCGGCGCGGGTCGCGATGGTGAGCGTGGAGCCGAAGGCCAGCCCCTCGCGCCGCAGGTAGGCGGCGAAGACGCGGGTCCCGTTGCCGCACATCTCGGCGAGGGAGCCGTCTGCGTTGCGGTAGTCCATGAACCACTCGGCGTCGCGTGACTGGGCCCGCACCGTCTCGTCGGTGGAGAGCCCGGTGCGCACGACCCGGATCACGCCGTCCGCGCCGATCCCGGCATGCCGGTCGGCGATGCGCTGCACCTGGGCGGGGGTGAGCTCGAGAGTGCCCTCGAGGTCAGGGACGAGGACGAAGTCGTTCTCGGTGCCGTGGCCCTTGGTGAAACGCGTCATGTCAGGCATTCTCCGCCATGCTGTGACGCACCTGCGCATCCGCCTCGCGAACCGCCGTCAAGGCCTGGTCGAGCAGGTCGGACGAGGCCGCGTCGAGCCAGATGATGCGCGGATCGGGGCGGAACCACGACTCCTGTCGACGGGCGTAGCGGCGTGTCGCCTGAGCCGTGTCGCGCCGTGCCGCGGTCTCGTCGAGATCGCCGTCGACGACGGCGATGGCCTGGCTGTAGCCGATGGCCCGACTGGCGGTGACGCCGTGACGCAGGCCGACTCCGAGCAGGGTCTCGGTCTCGGTCCGCAAGCCGTCCTCCCACATGCGCTCGACGCGCCGGTCGATCCGCTCGACGAGCACGTCGCGGTCGACTCTCAGCCCGAGAACGACTGCAGGAGAGACGAACTCGCGTTTGGGCATCGTCGCACTGAAGGGCTTGCCGGTCAGCTCGATGACCTCCAGCGCCCGGATGACACGCCGCACGTTGCCCGGCAGGATCGAGGCGGCGGACCGCGGGTCCAGACCGCGCAGCCGCGCGTGCAGGGCGTCGCCGCCGACGACCTCGGACTCCGCCTCGAGGCGGGTGCGCACCTCGGCGTCGGTCGGGGGGATCTCGAGCCGGTCGAGGGCCGCCCGCACGTAGAGGCCCGACCCGCCGACGAGCAGCGGGCGGTGGCCGCGGCCTCGGATGGCGGCGATGTCGGCCCGCGCGGCCACCTGGTAGCCCGCGACGCTGGCCTCCTCGGTCACGTCGAGGACGTCGAGCTGGTGGTGCCGCACGCCCCGGCGCTCGGCGAGGGACAGCTTGGCCGTGCCGATGTCCATGCCGCGGTAGAGCTGCATGGCGTCGGCGTTGACGACCTCTCCCCCGAGTCGCTCGGCGAGGTCGAGCGCCAGGTCCGACTTGCCCGTGGCGGTCGGACCCACGACCGCCACGATCGGCTCGGCGTCGGACTCCCGGTCAGGCGCCACGGTCCACCGGATCGCAGGAGGAGGTCTTGCTCTTCACGACGACGGCGCGCACTCAGCCGATGAGCTCGTCGGTGTGCTCGCCGGCGTGTTCGGCGCTGGCGTCCTCGTCGTGGCCGAACGGGTCGCGGTCGACGCCGGGGTGCCACGAGTTGCCGGGCTTGCCCCAGCCGTTGCGCTTGACGGCCTTGCGGGCCTTCTTGGACTGCCGGTCGTCGAGCCGATCGACGTAGAGCGTGCCGTTGAGGTGGTCGTACTCGTGCTGCATGCAGCGCGCGAACCAGCCCGTCGCGTCGAACTCGACCCGGTTCCCGTCGACGTCGAGGCCGATGACGTGCGCGCGGTCGGCGCGCTTGAGCGGGAAGGCCTCCCCCGGCACGGACAGGCAGCCCTCGGTCTCCTCGTCGGGGTTGGGGCGCTCCTGCGGGATCCTCGACGTGGTGAGCGTCGGGTTGATGACGTGCCCCTGCTCGGGCACCCCGTCCTCGTTGGCCATCTTCCAGATGAAGACGCGCAGTCCGACACCGATCTGTGGCGCCGCGAGGCCCACGCCGTTGGCTGCGACGTTGGTCTCGTACATGTCCTCGACGAGGGTGCGGAGCTCGTCGTCGAAGTCCGTGACGAGGGCTGCAGCCCGATGGAGGACGGGCTCGCCGGTGATCACGATGGGGCGCACGCTCATGCGCCAAGTCAAGCACGAGGCGTCACCCCGGCCCGAATCGGCTCAGACGACAGAGCAGCCCGGTGCCGTCTGCGCGGGAGCAGGCTTGCCGATCGCCGGCATCCCGAGGCTGACGGCGGGCTTGCCGGTGCCCTGCGGAACGTCCTGGAGCGCGGCCCAGGCGTCGCCGCCGCGAGTGCGCCGGACGGCATACGTCCCACCCTCGAGGCCCGAGTCGGCGACGAGATGGTGCGGCGCGCCGTAGGTGACCTGCACGGTCACCATGTCGCCCGGTCGGGGCACCTCGCCACCCTCGGGCACGGCGAAGTGGACGAGGCGGTTGTCGCGAGCCCTGCCCGACAGGCGATTGGTCTCGGCGTCCTTGCGCCCCTCCGACGGGGTGACGAGGACTTCGACCTCGCGACCCTCGACGGCCCGGTTGCCGGCCCAGCTCACCTCCTCCTGGAGGGCGATGAGCCGTTCGAAGCGCTCCTGGACGACCTGCTTGGGGACCTGGTGCTCCATGGTCGCCGCGGGGGTGCCGGGGCGGATGGAGTACTGGAAGGTGAAGGCGCTGGAGAACCGGGACTCGCGCACGACGTCGAGCGTGCCCTGGAAGTCCTCCTCCGTCTCGCCGGGGAAGCCGACGATGATGTCGGTCGTGATGGCGGCGTCCGGGATGTGCCGGCGGACGTTGTCGATGATGCCGAGGAACTTCGTGCTCCGGTAGGAGCGGCGCATGTCCTTGAGCACCTTGTCCGAGCCCGACTGGAGCGGCATGTGCAGGCTCGGCATGACGTTGGGCGTCTCGGCCATGGCGAGGATGACGTCCTCGGTGAAGGCCGCCGGGTGCGGGCTGGTGAAGCGCACCCGCTCGAGTCCCTCGATCTCCCCGCACGCCCGGAGCAGCTTGCCGAAGGCCAGCCGGTCGCCGAACTCGACGCCGTAGGTGTTGACGTTCTGGCCCAGCAGCGTCACCTCGACGACACCCTGCGCCACGAGCGCCTCGATCTCGGCCAGGATCTCGCCGGGGCGGCGGTCCTGCTCCTTGCCGCGCAGGCTCGGCACGATGCAGAACGTGCACGTGTTGTTGCAGCCGACGGAGATGGACACCCAGGCGCTGTACGCGGAGTCGCGTCGCGTCGGCAGCGTGGAGGGGAAGACCTCGAGGCTCTCGAGGATCTCCACCTCCGCGCGCTTGTTGTGGGCGGCCCGGTCGAGCAGCGCCGGCAGGGAGCCGATGTTGTGGGTGCCGAAGACGACGTCGACCCACGGCGCGCGCTGGWCGATGGCGCCGCGGTCCTTCTGGGCCATGCAGCCCCCGACGGCGATSTGCATGCCCGGGTTCTGCTGCTTCGCCGGCCGCAGCTGGCCGAGGTTGCCGTACAGCTTGTTGTCGGCGTTCTCGCGCACCGCGCACGTGTTGAAGACGACGACGTCGGCAACGTCGGGACGCTCCCCCGCCGGGAGGCTGGCGAGGTCGACGTAGCCGGCCGTCTCGAGCAGGCCGGCGAGCCGCTCGCTGTCGTGGACGTTCATCTGGCAGCCGTGCGTGCGCACGTCGTAGGTCCGGGGCGCGCCGCCCGGCTTGATGGGTGCGGTCGCGACGGGCGCGGGGGCGAAGTTCTGCGTTGTCATGGCACGGACAAGGGTACGTCGTGCGGCGGCCGAGGGCGGCCGCGCTCCCCGGCTCGGGAATAGCGGGAGGGGCGACCCCGTTGACATCACTGCTTGACAGTTCAACCACTTTGCAGCATCATAGTTGTTGAAGATTCAACCTCTACTCCGAAGGACACATCATGGGCCTGTTCAACCGCACCAAGAGCGACACCGTCACCGAGACGCCCTCGGTCGCCGTCGAGAACATCTCCGGCGACTACACGCTCGACCCGAGCCACACGCGCATCGGCTTCTCCGCCCGTCACGCGATGGTGACGAAGGTCCGGGGCAACTTCGACCAGTTCGAGGGCACCGCCCACGTCGACACCGCCAACCCGGCCAACTCGTCGGTGACGGTGACCATCGAGGCCGCCAGCGTCACCACCGGCAACGAGCAGCGCGACGGTCACCTCAAGACCCCTGACTTCTTCGACATCGCCAACTACCCGCAGATCACCTTCGTCTCGACCGACGTCGAGCGCGACGGCACCGAGTGGGCCATCACCGGCGACCTCACCATCAAYGGCGTCACCAAGTCGGTCACGGTCCCCTTCGAGGAGACCGGCTCGGCCAAGGACCCGTTCGGCAACACGCGGGTCGGCTTCGAGGGTGAGGTCACCATCGACCGCACCGACTGGAACCTCTCCTTCAACGCGGCCCTCGAGACCGGCGGCGTCCTCGTGAGCGAGAAGGTCAAGCTCGAGTTCGACATCTCGGCGATCGCCAACGTGCCTGCCGAGGTCTGAGCAGCACCGCACGACAGCACGACAGCATCACCGCGAGGGGGTGAGGACCGGTCCGGTCCTCGCCCCCTCGCGGTGTCCGGGCACGCACGGGGCCCAGGACGTCAGTCGCGGCGGTGCTCGGGCAGGCTGTCGACGGCGTCGCGGATGATGGGCCAGGCGACCTCAACGGAGTAGCCCTTGCGCGCCAGCAGCCCGGCCAGGCGGCGGGTCTGGACCTCAGGGGTCAGGCCACGCATCGAGCGCAGCTTCTTGGCGACGAGCTGTTCGGCCCGCACGCGTTCGTCGCCAGCACCGACCTGACCGAGCGCCTCGACGGCGATCTCCTGGTCGATGCCCTGCTTGCGCAGCTCGTGGGCGAGAGCGCGCCGCGCCAGCCCCTTGTCCGACTGCTTCGAGCGGACCAGCATCTGGGCATACGCCTCGTCGTCGACGAGTCCGACCTCGGTCAGGCGGTCGAGCACCTTGGCCGCGACCTCGTCGTCGCACCCGCGCTGGCGCAGCTTCCGCTCGAGCTGGGAGCGGCTGCGCGGAGCCATGCTCAGCTGTCGAAGGACGATGGCACGAGCGACCGACTCGGCGTCAGCGTCGGGGACGAGCGTCTCGGTGTCGTCCGGCGGAGGCGCCCAGTCGGGCCGCTCCCCCGCCTCGTCCGAGCCCCATCCGGATTTCGGCCGCCCACCCCGACGACCTGGCTGAGGTGACGGAGCTGACCGACCCTGCTGACCCGGACCGTCGGGACGTGCTGCGCCGCTCTCGCGCGTCGAGACGGCCCGGGACGGGCCGTCGGCCCGCACCCCGGCCACACCCTCTGCC